>NZ_QETG01000016.1:0-87694 GCF_003105055.1 Acinetobacter sp. AM
ACTTCGAGTAATTTCTACCATCAATCAATGAAAATAATTTCGATCAATCAATCAGTAAAAATCCACACAAGTTGTTCTTCATAATCTCTTAATGATCTTCTTGATGACTCGTCATCATCAAGCTAGGTCGGCTATGTTACTCTAATCTAAGTTAAAGTCAACAGGTTTTGTTAATTATTTTTAAACTCACTCAAGACTTCCAGATTCTACCCCTTGGGCTAAATCCTTGTTTCTCAACAAGTTTTAATCAACATCACCGCCGATGGATGTGCATTCTACAGTATTTCACATCCCTTGCAATACCCTTTTTAAAATTAAATTATCAAGCGTTCTTTTTTTAATCAAAACATATGATTTCTATCACGCCTCCTCCAATTAAGAGAACTATTTTTATTGGCTACTTTTAGCTACAATCATCAACTTATTTCACTTATTAAATAAATTACTTGAAATGGTTAACACTAAAATAAGGGTTTATGTATTTATTTTCATCACCGCATTGATGTCAAAGCCTGTATATGCCGTTTCTACACATAATATGTTTATTATCACGCTGTCTATTTTAAGTTATGCAAAATGGAATACTCCCACGCCAGCTTTGTGCGTGATTGATAATCCAAACTATGCCCTACAATTTAATCAAGCTATTCGCTTACAAGGTTATCATTACAAAATTTCATCGATTCGTTTAAATGAATTAGATAAGTCTTCATGTAATGCCATTTTTTTATCTACCTTTTCTCCCCAGGAAGAACAGAAAATTATTCACAGTCAAAGACAGGATCCTCCCCTCTCTTTTAGTTCGACCAACCAAGCCTGTGAAATTGGAAGTTCCTTCTGTCTTTATACACGTAATAACAACACCTCATTTAAAGTGAACTTAGACAGTTTGAGTCAATCCAAAGTACGAGTAGATCCACGCGTGTTATTGCTTGCGAAAGCGACGGAGCAATAAAAATGGCTAAACGTTCTCGCATGACCTCATTGCAATCCTTATTTAAACGTTCGCAACTCGCGATGTTTGCTTTAACTTTTTCAATTTGTACGATTATTTTTATTGTCGTTTCCACCTACACCATGAATACTTACGCGAAACAAAGCTTAAATATTCTTGCTGAGGCGTTGAGTGAGCGCATACAGCCTGCAATGGTATTTAATGACCGCATAACGATTCAACAAATTTTAAATAACTACACCACACAATATTCTATTCGCTCCATTCAAGTCCTTGACCCTTCAAAACATGAGATTGCAAATAGCCGACAAGTTGCTCAATCCTTCCAAAACACTCAAAGTATTTTAGATCATTTATTTTTTCAGCAGCCCATTGAGATGGCTATTCGGCATAATCAACAGTATTACGGCTCGATCGTGGTCTATGGTAGTTCACAAAGTCTGTTAGATTTTTTCTTTAAAATTTTAATTGGTTTATGTCTGGCTATTATTTTAATTTTATTTGCGCTTCTTTGGTCTGTCCGTTCTACATACCAATATTTAATGCGCTCTATTCATCCACTGGTCTCTACTGCGCGCGAAATTAGTGAATTTAAAGCCTATCAACTGCGCCTACCTCATTCCAATATCAAAGAACTACAGCAACTGAATGAGGTATTTAATGAATTACTAGATAAGATTCAAGCATCAACCCAAAAACTACGTGCGGAAAATGACGTATTGGCTCATCAAGCATTACATGATCAGCTCACACAACTACCTAACCGTCATTATTTTTATCAAACACTCTTGGCTAGCTTTGACCAATCTCCAAAGACCACCTCTGCATTATTTTTTATTGACAATAATAACTTTAAAGAAATCAACGACCAATATGGTCATTTGGCGGGTGATGCAGTATTACAGGAAATGGCTAAACGATTGCAAAACTGCTTAAGACAAGATGATTTTATTGCACGTCTGGGTGGAGATGAGTTTGCTGTCCTCATTCGCAACGTCTCCAAGACCGAGCACCTCACCAAAATTAGTGAAAATTTATTGAAATGCTGCGAACAACCGCTTCATTTTGATCAACACCAGATTTATTTCAGCTTCTCTATCGGGATCGCTTCAACCGAGCAAGCACATAGTCCTGAGGATCTCATCACTGCCGCTGACAGTGCAATGTATAAAGCAAAAACATTGCAACAAGGCTGGCACCTCTCTCTCCGCTAGGAACTTTACAATGATAACTTTTTCTCGCCCTATTAAACTCGCACTCATTCTATTGCTCAGTAGCGTTTTAAGCGCATGTGCCAGTTGGGGGCATTTAAACTACAAGCAAGCTCGCATGCTGAAAAAAGAAGGCTTCGTATTAACTGATGAAGGCTGGAGTCTACGCTTACCCGAGCGCTTATTATTTGGTTTTGACAGTTATGAGATTAAAGCTGAGCAAACTGACGAACTCACGCGCCTTTCTACCCAATTACAAAAATACAAACTCAATAAAATTAAGATTGTCGGTCATACCGATGATATTGGTGACAGTACGTACAATCAAATTTTATCAGAAAAACGCGCGACCAGTGTATCTACAATTTTTCTTCAAACCGGCTTTCAACCCAATCATCTTCACACCATTGGACGTGGCTCTTCACAGCCTCTTGTAGAAAACACCTCTGATGAAAATCGCGCAACCAACCGTCGCGTGAATATTATTATTATCCCTTAAGACTTGAATCGCTCAACTGTATTCAAGCTATAAAATAACTTACAAACTTATCAACGCTTATAATATTTCAGGTTGTCTAGCAATTCACGAAGACAACCTTTTTTTGATTTACAAAACAAAAGACAAAATAAGGAGAGTTTCATTACCGATCTGGTTATGAGAATTTAGCAAGATATAATATCGTTTTATTAAATTTTAGACATAAAAAAACCGCTTAACGCGGCATCTTTATCTCGACCATTTTAATAAATGGTCGGAGCAGTAGGATTCGAACCTACGACCCCCTGGTCCCAAACCAGGTGCACTACCAGGCTGTGCTATGCTCCGAAATTGGGGTGAATGACGGGATTCGAACCCATCACAAATTGAATACTCTGCTTATATTAATCAATTACTTAGCCAACCATTAGGTTATTAAAAGTATAAATATGGGAATTATTTGACTCTATGTATGAAAAACAAAGGGTTTAGACTCTCGTTTTTGTGCTTTTTTGAGAATTGAGATTTTGTAGCTTAAATTGACCAAACTGACGGTTATTCATATTTAGAGTAATGGAGTAATAAATAAAAAAGTGCCCAATTAATTAGGCACTTATAAAATCATTCGATTACATTCCTAGAGTAAGTTTCAAGTAACTTTCATTACATACTTATATAGTTATTTACCTTGGTAATGTAATCAGGCAAATCTTCTGCAATTAACTTTCCATAGTGTTTGTAAATCATTGATGTATCACTGTGGCCAAGCTGCTCTGCGATCCACTCAGGCGGTACTTGTCCTGAAGTTAAGAGTTGACTTGCAAAGGTATGGCGACCTTGGTTAATTCCTCGTTTACGAACCTTAGCTTTCTTTAAGTGTTTATTCCAACGATAACGCAACTCATGATATTCAAAATGATTGGATCTCTCATGATTGATCCAGACAAAACGGACTCTTTCAGATTTCTTGGTTTTATTATCACGTTGCAGAATATCAACCGTCTTACCTCGCATGTTCCCAGTGATTGCATATTGTTTTTTTAATGCTGTGATTGCTGGTTCAAGCAGCTTTATTTTCCGCTTACGTCTGCGGTTTTTGGTTACCCGGTAAATTCCCCGGACATACGATCGTGAAATTTGAATTGTTCCTTTTTCCAAGTCGATATCTTCCCATGCAATTGGGATTTGTTCCGACATTGATAAACCTGTCCAAAATAAGCACGGCAGAAGATTCTGAATATCGAGATCTGTTTCAGTATTCAGGATCATTGCAATTTCGGTTTTGGTAAACGGATCTGGCTCTGGCGTATCGGTCTGATGGATTACGATATTTTGAAAAGGATTGTATTGAATTTGGAATTCATCTCTCCAAATGGCATGAACTTGAGAAAATCGAGTGAGAATCTCTCGAACTGTTTTGTTGTTCAATGTGTCCTTTAACTGCTCGATCCACTTTTTCAACATATTGGTATTAATGTCTTTGGGGTGCAGTTTGCCCCACTTTGGCAAAATATGATTGTTTACATGACCTTTATATGAATCGAAAGTACTTGGGGCTACCTCCTTAATGGTGATGGTTAGATACAAATTGGCATAGTAGCTAATTTGGTTCTTCTTTAGATTTTTTGAGTTTGGAAAATGCTTGGCCAAACTAAATTGATCAAGTTGGATCTCCAATTTAATGAGCTCAGCAAGTTGCTTTGCTCGCTTTTCATTTTCTGGTGTGAATGGCCAATCTAAAGTTTCACTAATTTTTGGCTCGGATGAATGTGGTTTCATCCAGATACGCATGCTTTTGCCACGTACTTCTAAACCTGCAGACATGTTTAAACCTACATTTAAGTATTTATATATTTGAAAGATATTTTAGAGGAATGCACCTCCGAACGGAGGTGCATGAGGGGTGCTCTATTAAGCTGCTCCCTGATGATTGTCATCTAATTCACAACGGCATCGACCGATACGGAAATATTCAATTGGTCCTGGTGCATCCTTTGGCGTAATTTCATAACGTGAAAGCTCATAGGTACGGACATGAGCTTTTACGGTAATGTCATCACCATCAATTTTGGTAATTTTTCCAGAATGGGCAGATTGGCTAACTGTGATATTGCCATTGCCTATGCTTTTACGTTTCTGGATCATAAAGTTGACTTCATCACCAACTTGGTAGGCTTCAAAATCTGGAAGGATTAAACCTCCGCAATTACAACGATAATTAGAATTAGATCGACTCTTTACAATTTTTTCCGCTTGAGAGGTTTCTAAGTTAGAATCATTTTGCATTTTTTGGTTCTCCAACTGATTGATGTGACACATACAGGAGTGGCCGCTTCTGTATGTGTGCTTGATTAAATTACTTATTGTTAGACTTCATTTCTTGAAGATCTTTTTTGATGAAATCTGGTAGAACATCACCAAAATCTTTCAGCACCATATCTATAATTTGATTTGGAATATCACACTTACATTTTTCATCCTCTGCTTGTTGATTGAGTTTCCCTAATGTTTCTTGATCAATTGCTTCAAGCCCTAATGCCTGATTTACATCATCTAAATAAGCCCAGCTCTTAATCATGTACGGACGTACAATCCCTGCTGGACATTTGAAAAGTTCTAACTTGCGACTATAAATAGCAGGTGAAATAATTTGTCCTGTCACCATATTAAGTACAACTTCGCGCCCTGATTCTGGGATTAAACGTACATCTGAAAAAATTGAAGTTTGAGTCATGGTTGGTTCTCCTAAAGTTGGGATTAATCCCGTTGTGATGTTGGTTTTTCAAAAATCCAACACCGTTTAGTGGTACTGCTAATTTTGCTTTGAATGGCTTTGTTGGCTTCAACAAATCGGTAATGCAGGCTATGACGCAGCGCATTTTGTAATTCACCTACATCTGGTAGTGGATAACGATAATCCGCTGCGACTTTGTATAAATGAGCGAAATTAATTGCGAATAAATCTGGTTTAGCTGAATGGTTGAGTACTGTTTCATGGGTAGGATTCTTGATTGAATCTTCCATTTCCTCGACGGTATTCCAGAAGTTTTGAACAATAATTGGATCTGACTTAAGCACTTTGTCTCGGTTTTGAGCCATTTCAAATAATTCAGAGCGAACCTTTTGCTGTACGGTTTCTGGCACTAAATCTTTTAAGACATGGATGCACAAAGCATCGAATAAAGACAACATCTGTGCGTGGTTATGAATAACTCGAGAACTTTTAATGTTGTATTTTTCGTTGTGAAGTACTTCATCGTACTTTTCCATGCCTAAACGATAGGCTTCTAGGATTGCCTTTTCTTTTTCGACACAAAGTAGAATAAATTGGCTTAGCTGTGACTGTTCATAACGTTCTAAATTACGTGAGGCATATAAGCCCTTTTTGGACATTTGTTCTTTTAAGAATTTGTACTGAACAATACGTCCCATCACAGCTTCGGTTGAAACAATTTCAGCATTTTGGCTGATGATCAACGTCCCCATAAATGGTGGTTCATAGGTTTCATTCCCGCCATTTTTTACACCTTTTGCCCCTAGTGAACCGTTGTCATATAAGGTTTTAAGTGCATTCCAGTCGAATTGCTTTACGGTACCTTTGTCCCCTTCACGATCTGACTCAAGTAAAACGACAGGTAAATTGGAAACTTGGCGGAAAGTACGTAATAAACCCGAAATTGATGATTTACTTGGATCGATACCTTCATAGTTTGAACGTCCGAATAATTTCCATAAAAAAGAAAGGAGTGTGGATTTACCTGTTCCTGGTTCACCTACTAATTCTACAAATGGAAATGATTTATGCATGCTTCGAATTTGCTGTGCAAAAAGACTTCCAAAGAATGCAGTCAATGCCACCATGCCTCGAACATCGTATGCATCGAGGAGATCCTTTACCCACGCATCAGTATAGTCACTGGCATTATTGTTAATTTCTAATGGGAATGGTGCACGTGCTTTTAGGTTAATTTTACGAGGTAATTCAAAATACTCCTCTTTGTTAATAGCAAAACGACGACCATTTTGAACTGCGATATCACATAAAACATAGGTTTGATGTTCTTTGTGATATCCCACGTAATTGATTAATTCAACACGTTTAATATCCCGAAGTTCTCGCTTAAGAAATGCGAGCAACTGCTTACTGTTCCCTTCATAAAAAACACCTGGTGCAATGTGCGTTAAGCGTTCACCAAATGCACCTGCAGATGTAATTTGAGATGACGTAAATGTGTTTTTTATGGTTTGGCCACCGCGAGGGAAATCAACTTTGAAAAAGTAAGATGCTTCGTCAATTTCCTTTTGATATTGGTAATACAAACCATACGGACGGCATTCCATCATAATTTCCACAGTTGAAGCATGCTCCAGTGCAGAATCTCTACGTTCAGCTAGTAATAAGTCTTTTTCTTCCTGTGCCCAATCCTCATTGTCATCTGGGGTATGGAGACCTTTTATATAGTCATCGTATTTATCCATGTCTAGCTTGAACCAAAACACTTGATTATTAAAATCAAATGGAAAAGATTTCATACCATTGTGCTTGTAGATAAGTATGCCTTTATCCACAGCTTTCTCTGCAACAAGCAGAGCACCGTAATATTTATAGGTTTCTAAGTCGGTAAATTTCAGGCGGTCTTGCTTATAAAGATCGTTCCAATCCTGTTTTTTTCGTCCACCTGGTGGTAGTGCAACTTCACATTCGAAGCCTGCTGCTTTTGCCAATTCGATATTTTTTAAAATACCTTTATGACCTGCTTCGTCGTTGTCAAATGCCCATACCAGTTTTGGCAGCGGTTTACCTGTTTTTTCACATTCTTGGATAAGTTCGGTTAGAAATATGATTGGATAATTATTGCTAGTTAGGGCCGAAAAACTGGTAATACCTGAAAGCCATAGTGCGATGGTGTCAAAAATACCTTCAGTAATCCAAATTTCTTTAGATTCGAAATAATTGGTATTTGGTGTGAGCCAAGCATGGCCCGTTGAAGACCAATCTTCCTTGAATGAGGTTTTAGGCAATACGTCTTGCTGATCCAAGATACGTTGCCACCAACCTTCATTCCCTTTTTCATCTGTGATTGGAAAACGGAGTGTTATGGATGTAGTTTTTTTAGGTTTATAGCGTGTAATTGATTCCTGAGCATATAGACCTTTTAACTGTTCTAATGGAAAACCACGTTCTTCTACAAGATATGCATTTACTGTTCGTAAAGGATCTTGTGGAGTTGGCTCAAATCGCTTTTCCCATTTTTCAAACAGTTCTGGAAAAAGGTCACGAACATGATTTTCGTGACCACATTCATTTTTACGTGGGCAGAAAACTACCCACGGCTCTTCGGCAAATGCCCAAGCTGATGCTTCTTTATGATTACAGTCTGGACATCTACCGCGGAGCTTATCGCCATTTGTTGAAGGTTTACGTTTAAAGCCATAAACATGTTCAAGTTTTTGTTCAACCTGTCTTTGTGTTTCTGGGAACATCATTTGATTAAACTACCTTCTTACAAATGCCGTTTACGTTTAACTTCATCTCCTGCCAAATTGAGCAATTTTTCTTGAATACGCTCTCTGGTCAGAAATTCTATTGTTTCTTCAACTGAAGTAAGCCCCAGTTGCTTTTGCACTTCTTGCACGATTTTTAGTTCTTGCTCTGAAAGTGCTATTTCGTGTTTGAGCATTCTTTCAGCTCCTAGATAGCTGCTTGTTTGCACCTTCACTTAAAAATTCGTACAAATTAAAATCATCTTCAGAATCATCTACTAAGGTATGAATAGCTTGCTTCATTGCCATTTGACGAATGAGCACACCAATTTCAATACCTAATAAATTTGAAGCTGCTGTGAGTAAGTCGGTTTCATCATTGGTTAAGTTGATGCTGAAGCGGTTATCACGAAGTTGTTTTCTAATACGACGATGTTTTAAGGACATAGTTTTAACCCTCTTGATTAATGTTTTTACCTAATAAATAGAACTTAGTAATAATGCTCGATTGGCTTTGCTGTGTTTGATTTGCCAATTTATTAATAGCGTCTGCTTCTTCTTTGGGGAGGTAGACATTGAAACGGACACGCCCGCCAGTGATCTTTTTTGATCTGGGGCGATTTTGAGGTGAAGTTTCTGTACCCATACAGTATCCTACGGCTATAGTGATGTGCTACGGGTCACTATAGCATAAATATTTGTTCTATCAATAAGTGTCGGTGAAATATATGTCCGAAAATTTAACTATGGAAATTACGCAAAGATTCTCGGAAGAGTTGGAACGTAAGAATTTGAAAGCCAAACCCCTTTCTAGGAGCATTGATGCACATGAAAATACGTTAGGTAATTATGTGCGCAACAAAGTGCCAGATCAGTGGGTCTATTTGGCTAAACTGCAGCAACAAGGTATCGATATTCGTTATGTGTTACTTGGAATTGATCCTGACTATTCTGGATTGACCAGTGAAGAAAGCGTGTTATTAAAAGCCTATAGACAATTAAGCCCTGAAGCACAAGAAGCATTATTAGGTCTTGGTAAAGTGATGGCTAAAGAAGCTGAAGTTAAATAACTTCGGGCAGGAAGAATTTATACATGTCAAAAATCAAGGTAAAACAATTATTTACGTTCTTATGTGCTGATTTAAAAAAATTAATAGAATTTAATGTACTACCTGTCGATAAAGGTAATTCTACACCTGAGTTTTCAGCCAATAAAAAGAAAGAACTCAATGAATATCTAATTAAATATATGAGCGATGCAGGAAATTACACGATAAATGATGTCGTAGAATTGATGGAATACGTGATTATTTTCTGCCATGAATTGGCTCACTGTTTAAATAATCATAGCGTATACAAACCAGAGCAAAACGATGAATTTTCTGCGATGGAAGCCCATGCAGATTTCCTTGCAGGACGTATGGCTACAGCCTTTTATACCTATGGTATTAATTTAATGAACATTATTGAAAAAGACTATAAGTATGATAAAAAAACTCAACGAGACAAAAATGCATATTGTCAATTAATGGCTAAAGCATTTAATAAACTTTATGCTGAGTATTATAAAGAAAATGAACACCCAAGATACCCACATCCCACAGAACGAGTTGGACTAAATATAGCTGGAGTTTGCTCATTCTTTTATCGATCACCTCAATTTCAAACAACTCAAGGTGAGTATGTCATGATGAACTATGTCATGACTAAAAATTTAGACTCTAATTATTTTAACGATATGGAAGAAGCAAATAATTCTGGAAAACTAGAATCTAATTTTATGAATCACGTTCTGGATGTACATCTGAAAATTCAGGGTGACAGTATGCAAATAAATGATATTGGTACAACTCAACTTCATAATATTTTTGGTACTCAATACATCAAGAATGAACAAATTCGTAGGCATCATAAAGAACATATGAAAAATGAAATTCTTCATTATGTGAATGAAAAAGGATTGGCAGATCTTATTGATGAAAAAGTTTTTGAACAATTTGAGAAAAAAGAATAAAAAAAGCCCACTTCAAAGTGGGCTTTTTTTTTCTATTCATCTATTTGGCTTTGGACCAGTTCTAATTTATGTTCTAGCTCCATGAGCTTATAAATCAGATCATTATTACTATACGTTACGTCTTTATCGTTGCCTGCTGCTTCGAGAGATTGTCTCCAAATACGGAGATTGGACAATGTTTGGTCTAAAAGTAATTCTTTATCAAGTGTTTGCATAGGATTAGCTCTATCAATTTGATTTAATTGAAATTGCCAAACACGTATCTCTTCTTGATTCCAAATGTGACTTATTACCGTAAGTTCGCCATTAAACTTAGGATATATCAAGTCATCCAAAGATTGCTTTAATACATCAATATCTAAGTCTTTGGTCTTACCATCATTTTTAGATAATTCTCGCAACAAATCATTCAACTGATCAGGACTGACTGAAAGCAGTCCTTTTGCTGTGTCATGATTAAAGGTGATTTGTGCTTTGACACAACGGTCGATCATTTCAAATAGCTTTTCACAAAGCAGTTGGCTTTTGGGATTACTGGCCTGAACGCGTGGTGCAATGGGCACGTAAGGGATAATATTTTCATTAAAAAGCATGTACTTATTCCCCAAAAAAAAGAATGGAGAACGTTAGCACTGCCATACAAATGAATGCCATGCCTTCGAAGGTATTTTTAAGAGTTTGCTGAAACTTGCGTTTTTTAAGACGTTGCTCATAGGCAACTTCGTCGATAATTGGAGTGTGTTCAATGATGTGGGCATTTTTGAGGTGTGCAGATGCACGGGCTTGAATCTGTCTTTTCATGACGAAATTCCTTTGAGTATAGGTTTAAAACCTACCGCCATTCTTTCCACGGAATGGTGGCAGACCGACAGGGGTGGAAATACCGTACTCAAAGAAACGGCCAGTCAAAGACTGCCCTGCCGATCTACCATGACAAGTCTAGCAGATGCGACTTTTTTTAAGCAAAAAAAATCCGCTTAGAGCGGTGTTTATTTGCCCTTTGAGTGTATTGATAGGTTTCCACGCCTATGCGCCGATTTTGCGGTGCTTTTTTATATTGCCGATAGTGGGGCACTATGTCAAGATTCGAAAAAATATTTTTGAGACAATTATGAGTGTTACAAATTTAGATGAAATTTTAAATATTATTGATCATAACCGACAACTAACAAAACAGATCGGGCAAGAGTTTGATGAGTACCTTATGTATGAAGGTAATATCATTGCTACGGATAATTTCAAAAAACTACTAGGATTTGATATTAATAAAAGTGACTCAATCAATCGAGAAATTCAGATAAAAATTGATCTAATATTGAATACACTTAATCAACTAATGTTTAAAAATTTAAATTCAAGCCAATTAAACCTTACTCCGAAAAATCTAGATTACTTAGAAGAAAGTGCTCTCTCTGCGAATTTAACATTAAAAGAGTATGTCGATAATTTCAAAAAATTAAAATCAACAATTATTGAAGTTGAAAATAGTAACATTCTCAATGATTCTTCATATATCTCAAAAATGAAACCCGTAATATTGGAGGAACTAAGAATCCTAGCTGATTCTCTTACATTAATAAGAACTAGAATCGAAAATAACAGTACAAGCAATAAAGAATATATCGAAAGATTTAAAGAGGAGACTTCATTAATCATTTCTGACTATGAAAATAAAATAAGAAATTTGACTGAAAAATTCGAAAACCAATTTAAAAAATTCGAATTAAATCAAAATAAAGTTATAAAAAGCAGTGAATTATTAAAAAGCAATGTAGATACAGGTTTAAAGAACTTGGGGGAACTAAATGAACGCACACAAAATATTGAATTAGAGCTTTCCAAAATTATTGGAACTGAAACTGAAAAAGTTAAAACTGATCTAAATACATCTCGAATCGTGTTAATGAGCGAAATTGAGTCCATAACTACTGAGGCAAATACTAAATTAAGTGGAATTGAGACAGCACATTCAGACTTCTTAAATATTGTAACTAAATCGGGAGCTCATGAATTAACTAAAAACTACCAAGAAAAAGCAAATGAAGAAAAGAAACAATATGAAACTTTTAGAACCTATACGGCTCGATCTATTGGAGCAGCTATTATCTTTACAATCATCATACTCACGATTCCTTTAATAGAATATTGGGGCGTTAATCCACCTGTTGATACTAATTACTATACGATTCTTGCTCGATTGACCATTTCATTAATGTTTTTTGTATTAGCACTCTATTTTTCTAAGCAAGCATCTAAACATTATGAAAGTTATCAAGAAAACCATCGTACTTTTATACAACTGGCTGCACTTGAACCATTTTTATCACGTATGTCGGCTGATGAACAAAAGGAAATTAGAAAAGGACTTATTCCTAGCTACTTTAACCAAAGTGCTGATGGCAAGTTTGCTGCTAAAGGTGATGAGGTTGATATGTCTATGATGTTTACCTTTATGGATAAACTTTCGAATTTCGCGCAAATCAAGAAAGAACAAAAGCCGGCTGAAACACCTGCAACAGAGACTAAGCCGTAAAGTCCTTACCAGTTACCTTGTAAAATAGTGAGCCACTATGCAAAATAGTGGCACTTTTTTTATAACAAATTAAAAGTATCAAATATTATTTCCCAAAAAGTCATGTCTACTTTTTAACAAATTAAAATAAGAGGCCAATTATTGTATGACTACTCAAACTTGTTATATGTGTGATGCTCCAAGTACATCTGTAGAGCATGTTCCACCCAAATGTCTTTTCCCTGACCCAAAAGACCTATCACCTGAAGAACAATCTTTAGATTTTAAAAAGCAGTTGATTACTGTTCCTGCATGTCATGAGCATAATGGAAAAAAATCAACTGATGACGAATATTTATTTTGTCTCTTAGCCATTTCATTAATATCTGGAAAAAATGGTCAACAACAAGGTATTACAAAGGTTAAGCGTATATTGGAGCGAAAGCCTGCTTTAAAAACAAAGGTTCTAGAAAAGGCCACACCAGTTATAGTTAAAGATACTGAGACAGGTCAAATTGATCGAACTATTGCATTAGAAATTGACCATAATCGAATTAATTCGTCAATGGAATCTTGTGCTAGGGCATTATTTTTCAAGGAATTTGGTCAACGTTTTATTGGAGATGTTCGTATTAGTAATCATTTTTTAATGGACTTTGATCCCCAATATAATGAAAAAGTAGATCAACTTCGTCAAATTGCTGATGAACTATTTAAGAATATTGAACCTAAAGGTGAAAATCCTACAATTTTCACTTATAAATTCCGTATTGATGAAAAAAATCCTAATAATTTACTCTTGGAAATGGTTTTCTATGAAGGTGCTCGTGCCGTTGCCATTTTTGAAGGCACACAAACCAAAGCATAAAATGATACATTAAGATCACCCCAGAAAATGCTGCAACTCCATTCCTCTTAACTTGTAAAATAGTGAGCCACTATGCACAATAGTGGCACTTTATTTTTATAACAAACTGAATAATAGGGGGAATTTGTGGCAACTCTTTTTACGTTGATATTCTTCATATCACTTTTTTCCACCATTGGCTTAGTTATTAAGCCCTCTTTGACCGCTCGCGGAAATAACCCTGCATTATCCCGTGGGAAAATTGCCCTTTTCGGCTTAACAGCCAGTATTTTGTCTTTTGCCTTAATTGGTGTATTTGCGCCTAAGGTTGAACAAAAATTGGATGTTGAACAGTTTTCTGATGAACAAGTTCAAGTTACTGAACAAGACGGCAAGATTGTAGTTTCACAAAAAGAAGCCGACCAAAAGGCTTTAGAACTACAAAAACAATTAGTTGAACGTAAAGCAGAATTAGCAAAAGAAGATCAACCACATATTAAAACCCCAACTGTTGACTACACCAAAGCTGTAGCAAAAGTTAATTTAAATGATGATGCCAAAATTATTGCAGCAGTTGGAAAACCTGTCGTTGAAAAAGAATCTGGTGCAAACCAAAACGGTGAGCCAATGACTACATATTACTTCAGTGATGATTTGCGAAATGGGTTGGAAATTAGCTTAAGCCGTGAATTTGTGGATGTGGCTTGGAAATTTAATGCTAAGGATAAAGCCAAATCTGATGCAGCTTTTAATGATGGCCAACGTATCACCAGAGCTTTATTGGGTGGAGAAATCGGAGTTGCTTTATATACAAGTATAATTAAAGGTTCGGATATAGATGCAATGTCTTTTGAGGATGGTACAGAAGTTAATCATGCACGATGTGGCGAGTATATGTGTCGTTATCAGGTGGTGAGATAAATTTATGTCTAGCAATACTAGTGAAAGAACTACTGTTATCTCAGATCAAACAAATACAGAGAATAGTCAACCCAAGACTTCAAGCTCATCAAAAGGCGAGTTAGTACTAATTGTTGTTGGCGTTATTTTTGTTGTATTACTCTGGTTGGGTTATCCTTTTCTTTTAAATTTGCTAGATAGTACTAAGCAAAATCAACCACAAATAGTCATTCCATATCAAATTGATGCCATGCTCAAGACTGAGCCTGAACAATCTGAAACCATTGATGAAGAAAAAACCAAATTTCAGAAAATTGGTGACACCTACGGTACTTATGGTGATAGCTATGGATCACTTAATACATTATTTAGCGGTTTAGCATTTACATTTTTAGTGGCTTCATTATTTTTACAGCGAAAAGAGTTACATGCACAACGATTAGAAATTGAAGATCAAAAGGATGAAATTAGGAAAAGTAATGAAATTGCAGATGAACAAAGACAAATTGCAGCAAATCAAGAAATATTGATTAGTAATCAACTTAGTGAAGGGCAAAAGCAAAATTTTTACATTCTACTATTTAAACTTTTAGATGAAAAAAACTTAAGATTCTCTAGGCTTATAATTAAGTCGAAACGACCTAATGAATATCATGACCTTATTGGTGATGCATTCATAAAAGTCTTTTCAATAAGTCTTTCCAATGGCATAAAAGATCTTGATATAACTATTAATTATGAAGAAGCACAAAAGAAAACAATTCAACAAGTCCTTAGTCATAGATATGCCATTGAAACAGCTACTCACAACACTTGTTTTGAGGATTACTCATATTTTGAATACATCGTATCTATATTAGATTTCATTCAGAAAAATTCTACTTATAATTCTGATGGCAGCATTACTAATATTTTTCTTTCATCTCTGACAATTCATGAAACTATCTGTATGGCGTATTATGCTGTGATTAAAGATAATACGTCATTAAAACAATATATCGAAATATACGGCTTACTCAGGAACATTGACTCTTTTAATATGAGTGGATTTTCGAAAAATTATTTAAAAATTTTGTATGATGAACAGGCATTTATAGCTCCCCGAAAAGCAACTTTAGATTTTCTCTTTGAATCTAATACAAGCCCAACTACATAGAATGGGTAACCACCATGATGAAAAAGGTCACATGTAGTGACCTTTTTTATTACTCATCATTTGCAGCTTTACGTTCTTTTAACTGTTGAATCGTAGGTAATTGGATAGATGGATCGGGCATTGCACTTGGTGAAAGTGTGTAAATCAACTCAATATTTCCTACACAAGAAAAGCTGCATGTTAGATTCGGACACTGCAGCCGAATTTCTTTAAGCAATGCATGCTTCTGTTCACTGGTTCTGATTTTTAGGACTGAAGTTTTGCAATGTGGACATACCATTTTTGGTCTTGAATTATTTTTATTGATTGTGTTGTAACTTATTGCCGACATGTTCACCCCCAGTTATTAAGAATATATTTTTCACCATTCTAAAATAAAAGAATAAATATTTGTTCTTTTTGTTGAATTTTAATAAGATTTCGCCTGTTTTGCTCATGTAGAAAAACTTATGCAAAATTTAAAATGTCAGTGCTGCTTTAAGCTGCTCGCCAGAATTGGAGCATTTGACACCATAGAAGTGAAATGCCCACGTTGTAAAACTTTAAATACATACCAGAGCACCCTGAGTGCCTTACCTGAACGCCCAGAGCGTCGACTCGATACAGGTAAGATCGATGACAAACACTACTACAACACCTCAATACAATCCTAAAGGTCACAGCTTTTCTGGATGGCTTGGCGGAAAATCTCAACTCGCACGTACCATTATTGAATTAATGCCTGAACATAAAACCTATGTTGAAGTGTTTGGTGGAGCTGGATGGGTACTGTTTAAAAAAGGGGAATCCCCTGTCGAAATCATTAACGACATTAATGATGATTTGATTAATTTGTACCGCATTATTAAATATCACTTTGAAGCGTTTTTAACTGAATTTGAAAATACGCTGTTCTCACGCACCATGTTCAATGAAATGCGAAAAAATGACCGCGGTTTAACTGATATTCAACGTGCTGCCAAGTTCTATTATTTGCTCCGATCTGCTTTTGGTTGCCAACTGGATGGATCGTTTTCTTATAGCCGTGATAGAAAGAGCCGACTCAAACTTGGTGAAGATCTTCGAGCACATTTAAGTTCGATTCACACCCGATTACAAAATGTTGTGATTGAGAATGCAAGTTATGATTACATTATCAAACGTGCAGATGGTCCTGAAACACTCTTTTATTTAGACCCGCCATATTGGGACTGCGAAAACGTATACGGCAAAGGGATTTGGTCAAAACAGGACTTTTATGATTTAAAGGATTACCTGGACAAAATTCAGGGCAAATTTATTCTCAGTCTGAACGATACACCTGAAGTACGAGAGCTGTTTAAGGACTATAAAATTCAGCATAAAAAGATTCGATGGTCTGTAAATAACAAGGCGGCTCATGAAGAACACAATGGCAATGAATTGATTATTACCAATTTCTAAATATGAAACCCACTTTTAGTGGGTTTTCTTTTATATTAAATGCTTACTTGAGGATAATAATTATGTTTTTTTATATAGATGAAAGTGGTCATACTGGAAACAATCTTTTTGATTCCACTCAACCATATTTATATTATGGCGTATTAGGGTCACATCTAAACTTAGATATTTTGGCTGAGCCTGAAGTCTGCAAAATGAGAAAAATTCTAGGTGTTGAAGATAGATTACACGCAGCAGAATTAGGTGAAACAAATCTCGTAAAAATTCTTCCTGACTTATATAAACTTTCAAAAGAAAGAAAAATTTCTTTCGATTTTTATCGTTTAGATAAATCAGACTACCCTGTTCTTTGCTTTTTTGATCAAGTTTTTGATCAAGGCATAAATCCAGCGATGACGTGGTCTGGTTACTGGACACCATTGAGATATGTTTTATTAGCTCATCTAGATAAATTATTTACAACAGAATTAAAGAAGATAGCTTGGTCAGCTCGTTTAGAATCTAAAGATTCAACCTGCGATGAAATGGTACAAAATATTTGTAACCAACTACTAAATAAACTTCATAAAATAGAAGATAAAAGATTAAATGTTCTATTTCATGACACACTATCTTGGGCAATCCATAATACTCGTGAATTACATTTTAATGCTAAGTCAAAACGAGACAAAAAATTCATTTCCCCTAATTTGATAGGTTTTCAATCTGCTTATCTTGGAATCGTAAATAGATCAAAAAAGGCAAAACGAAAAGTTTTTAAAGTTACGATCGATCAACAAGATCAATTTAATACAGTGCAAGATTATTTAGCAGAAATTTATAGGAGAGTAGAAGGACAAAGTTATCCTTTAGGTTTCAATATTGGTGAAATGGACTTTAGAAAGACTAAAATGCCCTTCCCATCATTTTCAAGCTCCAAGAATTCATATGGTTTAGAGCTAGTTGATCTTTATTTATGGTTATTTAAAAGATATCAGGAAGGCAAGCTAAATCATCCTTCTCTTATTCAATTTGTAAACTCTCAATTGAATAAAGCATATTTCGATGAGGTCTCAATTAAAGCTACTACTTTTCGCTTTGAAAATTGGATGAACTCCTTAGGACCTATGACTCAAGAGGACTATTTAAGAGGACAACAGCTTATAGAATTAGAAGAAAAAAGGCGTACATCATTCTTAGTTTAGAAATAATATGGCTAGGCTATATAACCTAGCCATATTTATATTAATTTATCTTAATCAGATTAAATTCACGATTGAGGGCTGTGGTAGCCGTGGCTTTGTTCTTATACAAATAGGTCAAACGCTTAGGCGTAGTTTGATCACCTTTGGTGACTTTCGGTGTATTTTTTCCGTCTTTGTAATATGCCAAGACTCCAGTGTAATTGCCTATTTCATTATCGATGAGCTGTGACAAATCATCGGCATCTGGAAGATAAATTTCAGCATTACAATCTGTAGTAAAGCCGCCACTTGCATCTAAGGTATGCACGACTTTTGTACCTAGCCAAACAATGTCATCAATCAGTGATTTAAAACCAATAAACTGCAGTGGTGCTTCTGGGATTAATTCAGGATTACCATAAGCCAATTTAAAACTAAAGGTAGCGGACTTACTTTTAATTTTGTTGTATTCAGCCTGTGCCACATGCTCTGCAGTTTGTTTATCTCGTTGGATATTACGCAGTTCACGGGTATTTTCATCGGATATACCCACTGTGACTTTTTGGCGTTTTGCATGGATCGTGTCATAGTAAAATACAGTCACTCCTGAGACTTCATCCGCACCATCAGTGTCACTAAATGTATGCGAGTCACCTTGAGCACGGGTAATAATAATATCTGGGAGTGGATTACCACTTAGGGTTTTACCTTCCCCTTTGGACATAAACAATAAAAAACCATTTTTGACGGTAGCGATCGCATCATGCTCATCTGCAATACGCGTAATGAGATTGGCATCCGATTCGTTTTGATCAAGATGAGGCAATAATATTGCTCCAAGGCGACTATTAATTTTCGCTGTTAGCCCATGATCTGTAGCAACCGTCTGAATAATGTCAGCAATGGTTTTATTGTCAAAACTGCGTTCTTTTTTCTTTTTGAATTGGGCTTTTAAATCCGCAGATTCACCACGCAAGGACAATACATCTGGTGAACCTGAATGTCTGCGCTCCTTGATGACATATTTACCTTTGTAGACAAGCCCAGAATCACTCCATCCAATCCATGCTTCGATTTCTGCCCCTTTGGGTGGAATTTGTAATAATCCATCATGATCTGATAGTTCCAGATCAATAGAGTCACATTCGATACCCCGATTGTCGGTAATGGTCATACTGATAAGGCGATCCTGAACTGTGGTACCAATGTCGGTACCATTCACCAGTAATTTATAAATCGCATGCGAATAGCTGTTTTCATTCATAGAACATTCGCCACCATATTGCCAAGCACGTTACCAACTAAAACTCCTCCCGTTTGGGTCTTGGTGAGTTTTAGCGAAAATTCGACTTTCTTTGGTAAGCCGTCCTTATAGAAATAAGTCTGGGTTTCTTTGACCTCGTCGAGTTTCCACATACCATAAATTTTTCCATTTCCTGCAATAAGAGGAAAAGACTTACCTGTATCTCCCATGACACGAAGTGCCGTAATAGAAAGCTGTTGTCCAAATTCAGGAACAATTGAGCCATCTAACGTGATTGTATCTTCCCCCTTGCCCACGTATTGATACGCAGGCATGCTTCCGAAACGGTTATTACTGGCATGATTCCAAGATGTACTACGCTGCAAGCTTTGATAGGTGGCCGTCGGAATTGAAAATACGAACATGCCGAAAATCATCATCATTTTGTATGTTCCTAACGTTGGTCCAAATAACTGCTACGTGCACGTGCTTGTTTTTGCTGATCACGTTTATTCAATACGTTTTCAATCATGTTTTGCAGTTGCTGTAGGTTTTGTCCTGGTACAGCATGGATCTGGATAGTAATCGTGTCACCTTGAACAATGACATCACCACGACTTGAAGCTGAGAGTTGTCTTACTGGGCTTATTTTAGCTAAAGCAGGTTCCACATTAATTTTTTCAGTAAATTCTGTAAGATTTGGCTGAGTATTACTTAAAACAGTTGGTTGAATGCCTAAACGCTGAATCAGTTCAGGCAATTTGAACTGCGGTAGCACAGGCTGAATATCTAAACGCTGAATCAGTTCAGGCAATTTGAACTGCGGTAGCACAGGTTGAATACCTAAATGCTGAATCAGTTCAGGCAATTTGAACTGCGGTAGGACAGGCTGAATACCTAAACGCTGAATCAGTTCTGGTAATTTGAACTGCGGTAGCACAGGATGAATACCTAAACGCTGAATCAATTCTGGTAATATGAATTGCGGTAGCACAGGATGAATACCTAAACGCTGAATCATTTCAGGCAATTTGAACTGCGGTAGTACAGGTTGAATACCTAAACGCTGAATCAGTTCTGGTAATTTGAACTGCGGTAGCACAGGTTGAATACCTAAACGCTGAATCAATTCTGGTAATTTGAACTGTGGTAGCACAGGCTGAATACCTAAACGCTGAATCAATTCTGGCAATTTGAACTGCGGTAGCACAGGCTGAATACCTAAACGCTGAATCAATTCTGGCAATTTGAACTGCGGTAGCACAGGCTGAATACCTAAACGCTGAATCAGTTCTGGTAATTTGAACTGTGGTAGCACAGGCTGAATACCTAAACGCTGAATCAATTCTGGTAATTTGAACTGTGGTAGCACAGGCTGAATACCTAAACGCTGAATCAATTCTGGCAATTTGAACTGCGGTAGCACAGGCTGAATACCTAAACGCTGAATCAGTTCTGGTAATTTGAACTGTGGTAGCACAGGCTGAATACCTAAACGCTGAATCAATTCTGGCAATTTGAACTGCGGTAGCACAGGCTGAATACCTAAACGCTGAATCAGTTCTGGTAATTTGAACTGTGGTAATACTGGAGCAATATCAAAGTTTTGTGGCATGTGAGCAAATTGCGGTTTAAGAAAATCCATGACATTTGAAAACTGAGATTTCAAGTCAGGAAAGCCTTGCTCCAAACCTACGCGAATGCCCCCCATAACATGACCACCTAAGGCAGCCATGACACGGCTTGGGGAGTGAATATCCATTTTTTTCCGCATGAAGTCTGGCATATAACTATTAATGGTCGACCAGACCCCTTTTAGTTTTTCAAAGCCTGATTGAATGCCTTCAATAAGTCCTTGAACAATATGACTACCCAAAATTTTCATTGAACCATATAAACCTGATAGGAAATTCAATACGGAATGAAAGGCGCTGCTGATATAAGGCAAAGGTGAAATGAGAGTAAAAATATTACAAAGGGTTTGCCATGCTGTAGAAACTCCTGCTTTGATACTGTTCCAAACCCCAGTGATATAGTTTTGAACAATTTGGAATCCAATACTGACAATGCTGAATACTGCATTTACTTTGGCTGCAATGGTTGAAGTGATACCTTGCCAAATTGTTGAAATAAAACCACTGACCATGCTCCAAACTGTAGTCACAAAACTAGATACATTGCTGAAGCCAGTCATAATGCTACTGATAATTGCATTTATCCTGGTCGATACGCTGATGTATACCGCATCCCAGATTTGAGCAAAGAACGCTGAAATACTGAACCAATTGGCAATAATTAAACGTGGAATCCCAATAAATGGCATGAGGAACGTTAAGAATGGATTATTGGCAAAGGTGTTATCCACGCTTCGAATAATTCCCATAATAAAGTCTATGCCTGATTGAAATGCAGTTTTTATCCCACTCCACACACCCTTAATAATGGCAGTCATACTGCCCCAGATGTTCTGAAAAAGATTGCTGATATCTGTGACTGCAGTATTAAAAATTGCTTTTACTGTTCCCCATAAATCGACAAAGAAGCCTTTGATTGGTTCCCAGTTTTTATAAATAAGAAATGCTGCAGCTGCGACTGCTGCAATGGCCAACAAAATTGGATTTGCTATAAATAAACGACCTAGCCATAGAACAGAACGTCCAAGCCCCATAAATACAGTTTTAACAACGCCGAATACTGAGGGAATTTTGCTGAATGCTTTACCTAAAACTGTACCACTTGCAGCGGTTGAAGCCATAATTAAGCGTAGGCTTAACATACTTAAAATAAGGGGAGAAAACACCACCAATGCACCGCCTATGGCAATTAAGCTACTTGCAATGACCAACAGCCCAACCCCAAGAACTTTTGCCAAGGTTGGATTTTTCTCCATCCATCCTGTGAAGGTTTGGAATGCCCCTGCTGCCAGTTCAAGTGCTTTGGTATAGACAGGCAAAATGGTTTGTCCAAAGCGTAAATACGCATCATGCAATTTGGCTTTGGCTTCGAGTTCTTTACCCGTGGTTGACCCTCTGGCTTGGGTATCCAATTGTTCAATATTGAATGCCCCTTCATTCAGCTTGGCATTCTTATGGATTTGCTCACGCTGCATGTACATTTGAGCAAATAGATTGGATGCAGTACGGTTAGAGAAGATGCTTCCGATCGCATCGACAACGTCCCCTTCCTTGGTAATACCTTTGGCATTTAAGGCAGGTACCAGAACTTGTTCCATCCATGCAAATTGATCTTTCTTAAATAACTCGGCCCCTTTAATTGCACCGATATCGAGATAAGATAAATCCCCTGTTTTATTATGTTTAACCTTACTCATGTCCCCAATTAAATCGAACTTGGCCAGGTTATTTGCAGCTCGCTGCGTGGTTCGTCCTTGGTATAAGTTTTGGTATGCGGACATCATGGATGTACCAACTCGATGACCACCCATTTCCTGCACCAGAGGTTCTAACTTGTAATAAAAGGCCTTGTTATCAAAACCTTTGGCAGCGATACCACCTGTTTTAATGACATTTAGCCATTCTTCTGGCTGAACACGTCCACCAGTTGCGGTGATGACTTGTTGAATAATATTGGCCTGTTCTTTAAATGCAGCTTCACTTTTTAAGCCATTCCGCATTTCAATGACTTTAAGCATGTCCATGAATTTCTTTTCATTTTCTGCCCCATGTTCATTGCCATACATTGCTTCGTTTGCAAACTTCATCTTAGAAAGCATAGGTGCAACAATTTTTGCATGATGCACGTCTGCAAAGGCGGTTACCCCATCGCGTACTAAAGTTAAGTTGTCGAGTGTACTGGTACCGAAAGTTTTCATGGCTTTGGCGTACTTGATCGCCTCTTCCGTGGCATCTTTACCTAAACCTAGTGATGCAATTCGATTCTGTTCGACGTCTACACGTTTGCTTTCATTGATCGGCTTTTGCATGGTGTACATTGCACCTACACCTGTAGCAACTGCACCTGCCCCATACATGGCAGCAGTACGCGCATAGCCTGAATAATTGCCGTGTGTCTTTTGCAATCGGTTTAAGGTTTCTAGTTTTTTCTTTTGATTGTCGATCGATGAATTGGCTGAATTAATTCTTCTAGAAAGTTCAACTTGATGATCTGCCAAACTCCCTGTAGAGATACCTGTCTGCTTGAGTTCATTACGCAACTGCTGCAGTTTGGTTTGATTCTGGGTATGAGCATCTTTCAGCTTCTTGGCTTCTCTGGTCGCCTTATCAAATTCCTTGGTTAACTTTTCTGATGGATTTGCATTCATTTGGAGACGTAAAGATTTGATACGCTCTTGAACGGCTTTTAAAGCATTGCCACTTTCTTCCGTGGCTTTTTTATGTTTGACGTAACCATCAATTTGCTTTTGTTGATCGTTCAGCCTTTTTAATTCGTCACGGGTATTTTTTAAAGCTTTACTGGCAGCATTACTGCTGCCAGCAATCACTTTAAGTGCAGGACTGAGTTTATCCCTGCCTCCAAAAAGGACTTCTAATCTTAATTTTTTCATTCGGCATCAGACCCATTTCGTTCAATGGCTTTTTGATGCCATTGCATCAATTCACTGAGTGTCATATAGACATAGGCTTGCGGTGGCCAGTGAAATACCACCGCAATGTTCGAGATTGCGTCGTCTACAGTTGGCGTAACGCTTCTACACGCACAGATTTCGGCTGCAAAAAAAGTACGAGCGCGCCACCAATTTGGGCAAGATCTGCAGGTTCAAGTTGATTGATTTGGGATTTCGTTAATGTTGGTGTACACACTCGAGGCAGCACAGTACAAATTGCAGTGACATCACCATTTAAAAGATCGGCAATTTTCACACCTTGTAGTGCTGTTACATTCGGTTTACGAATTTCTAATGCATTGATTTCAATGGTTCCCATCATTAATGGAGTTTCAAGATCAATGGTTTGTAAGTCTGGATTGATAGCTTCTTGGTTTTCAATTTGTTCTTGAGTTGACATGTAGGTAGTTCCTATAAAAGTGGAGTAAAAAAACCTTCTGCAGCACTGGGCTACAGAAGGGTAGGAAAATTAATGGCCAATGTTGGCGCGATGCTGTTCAAGCAGATCTACACCATTGACACGTTCAATCATGTTTGGAATATCAATGAGGATTTTTTCTACGCCATCGATAGACAGCTTGTAGTACGACCAGATGGTTTTGACTGAGGTTTCAGTGTCATCCCCTGCTTTTTGATTGCCGAAGTCGATTTCTTCATGACGACCACGCACCACAATTTCTACTGCAATCGTTTCTCCAGTGTCATCACGCTGATATGAGCCAGCAAAACGTAACATGTTGGCTGCAACGGTTGCTGCACCCCACTGTTCAAGGATGAGAGAATCAATACCACCTAATTTCCAATTGAACTCGGTGATGTCATCGCCCAGTCCTGCATCCCACTTGATGTTGCCGTTCATGCCACCGCCACGCCAGTCTTCAAGCTTACGAACCAACTTTGGAATGGTGACTTCACCTGTTTGACCGAGGTATGAAAAACCATCGTTAAACAGGTCCATCATTTTTAACTTTTTGGGTAAAGCCATGCTGTTTTATCCTTATTTTATGCAGTCATACGTGAAGCAAAATCGGCAAGATATTTATCTGTAATACGCTGACGTAGTCCTAAGTTCTCTAGTGGAGGAACTGGGGTATAGTCGTAATCCAATAAAAGCTGCCCACTTTTTAGGGTCTCTTTACTATTCGCTGAATCATCAAACCAACATTCACCATCAATGATGTAGCCTTGTGTCTTAAGGTCACGGAATTTGGCATTAATGCCTTCAGCAATGTCACGGGCTAGACTTGGATGTAGAGGCTTATCGACAGCCCACATATGGCCTTCTGCCATCGTGTCTGCAATAACATGCGAGGTGCGGGTATAGTTTTCAAAAGCAAAAAGAGGATCTGTTGAACAGGTACGTGAACCCCAGAAGCGAAAACCGTCGCGCTGTATAAGCGTGGTGATTTCATTACTATTAAGATAGCCTGCATCTGTATCCATACTTTGAAGTTGCCAAAACACATCTTTAGAAATGCCCGTCACTCCATTTACTGGAATATTGGAAAGTGTTTTATGCCAACCCACATCGTTATCGATTTTGGCACGTAAGCCAAGTGCTCGAGCAGTTGCTTCAAACGTTGTAGTTGATGATGTTGTAGTGTCCAGACCTAGAAAGTCAGGCCAGATAACCATAGTTTCCCGTGAGCCAATAGCATCACGATAGGCAACTGCTTCTTCCTTGGTTTCACAACCATATGCAGATACATAGTTAAATGCACGTAAACTTTGAGCAAGTGGTATAAGTGAAGCTGTGACTGCAGCAGTGTCGAGTCCTGGTGCGCCTAAAATACGTGGCTTGATACCAAGGTGCTGCTCTGCGGTAAGTAAGGCTTTCATCCCTGTGTACTTACCATTTACTGTGCTACCGATTACCGCTGTGGTTTGTTCCGCTTCGCTGACGGCCGTTGCAACACGTACAACAACAACAAGCGTATTAGTTTGGTCAACAATGGCTTGTAACGAACGTGCCAAAGTTCCTTTTGTCCCAGCTTTACCAATTGCAGTTTGGATGTTGGTAATTAGAACTGCTTTATCGAGAGGGAATGTTTCTGCGTCTGCATCTTCACTGGTAGCAATAAGCCCAATAACTGCAGTTGAAACTGCTTTAATTGGTCGATTGCCATCACTAAGTTCATAGACGCGTACTCCATGAAAATATAAATCTGTAGCCATAAAAAAGCCTGTGATCTGTTGTTTTGTTTTCAGATCACAGGCTTACAAATTGAACCTTTTTTGTCAGTTGTTTTGGTTTGTATGTGAGTTATATACAAATCTTTATACAGTCATAGCATAGATCCACATCTGTTCTACATCACTATTTGTCCACTCAAGTAAACTCTGCATCATCAATATACTTTCATCAGTTCTAACAAAAGTTGTGGCTGACTGCCAACCAAGCAAAACCAGTTCACGCTGATATTCATCTTGAATAGTTTGGATCCTTGCCTCTATGTCTACTGATTTATAACCAAATTCAAGAAGAGCACGAAAGAATTGATAACGCGTTAGAGGTTTAAATTGGGCTAGTCTAAGCTGTTCTTTTTCTTCCTCGGTAAGGTAGTTTTGCGGATTAAGATGACGATCAATTTCTTCTTTAGACATAGGAACTAAATCTTTTGTGATCCAATTATCTTGAGAACCATCAAGTTCAAAAGCAAATACTTCATTATTTTGAGATTTATAATATTTCATGATAATTCGCCCCAACTAAGCACTTCCATTCCATCTCCAGAAGAAACTTTATATGATGTTTGATTAGGAACGATAAAACTTAGTTGTCCTGATGAATCTGAATTAAAAGGAATATAACCGTCATTCACGCCATTTTTTTTAAAAGTAACCATTCCACCCCAAGCATAACTATAGGAAATAATCACTTGGATGGGCTTACTGGATGGATTTACATAAAAAACGTCTAGAAACCGTAAACCTATGACGTCTTTCCACGTTTGATCAATCCCTAACATCGGCAAAGCAATATCTGTACTACCATCAAAATCTACCCCCGCTATTTTTCTTGGATATTTAAGTTTTGAGGCACTTACCGCATTTTCATTTTTACCTAAATAGTTACTTTTAACCCACTCTCTAGTTGCATAAATTAATGAATCATCTAAGTACAAAGCAATCACATCGGCATTTTGAACATTAATGACGAACTTCAGCGCAATTTCCCGTGCACCACCTTCATCTGCTAAGGGCTTATAGGTTGGAGGGTAACTCGCATTGACTACCATAGTTGAGCCAGCGTAAAGCCCCAGTTCACGAATATAAAACCCCCCCATATTTGTTGGAATGATAGCTTCACAGACAATTTGATTGGTGTTGTTAGGATTGATCTCCACGACATTGAGAGCGATACGAGCTTTTTCATTCACTAATGCAGTTCGCGTTTCTAAAGGCGTAGGCACGGAGCCATTTCCATCGCCAACCGCAATATGAGAATAGTTGATTTTATTGTTGAGGGTTGCACTTGCAATCAGTGCTTTACCGTTATTGGTTAAAATACCTTTGTAGGTTGCTGCCATATTCTACTCGACATAAATTGTGACTGTTTCCGCGCCATGAGTGCCGACAGCAACTCGCGGAATACAGATGGGTTGTACATTAATAATTAAATTGGTGAGGTGCCGACTAGCAGGCTTTGCATCTTTTACAAGCCGATTCACTTCGGCATAGGTGTCTTCTGTCAGTTCCAGACCATTGAGATCTAGTTCTAAGGTGAAAGTTCCTGGTGTACCCATCGGGGTGACTTCGAACCATTCTTTGAAAATGCACTGATAGCCAAACTGTGCCAGTACTTCACGAACCGCCTGACGCGTTCCTTTAATTTGATGTTGGCGAAAGGATTTTTTAATCAGTTGACGCTGTAATGACGGTTGCCAACTGGTGTCCCATGAGTCGACTGAATACTGCCAAGCAAGAAATGATAAAAATTGATCTGGCGCATCATCGATGGAAGCCAGTGTTTTGATTGCTACAGGTAAGGCACTATTTTGTGCTGTTACTGTTGTGACATTTCGTTCAAATTGAGTGCTATTCGGGGGAAGTAATTGACTCATTCAACCCCTCCGATCGTCACTGAAATATTGGTGCAATAGGATGCTTGGGCAGGAGTTAGAACTACATCTGCAGCAGGACTGATCAATTCCACTCGATTTACACCATCAATATGTAAAGCAGCATAAATCGCTGACAAACGAATGGATCTGCCCAATCGTTTCTGTTTGGTGGCGTAGGCTGTTACATTTGAAACCGCTTGTTGCAACAACGTTGCTGCTTCTGGGTCTTTACCGATGTAGAGTTTGGCATTAATGGCATAGTTGACAATGGATGCGGACTGAACGGTGACCCGATCTCCAATAGGACGTTTATCTTCTGCGGTCACCGCATTTGCGACAATTTGAATCAGTTCTGGAGAAGCAGCTCCAGTTAAAGAGTCCGCTTGTAAAATGGTTAAAGTGACATAGGCAGGTTGGGGTGAAACCACCGAAACATCACCCACACGGCCATCGGCATCACGGGCAAATTTCTTATAAGCTGCTTCAGGACCTGCGACAGATAGAGTATCAAAAGCCAGTTGAATCCGTTCACGAAAGGCATCGTCTGATTCCATCACCGCTGCAATTGGTGGTGTTTTTGTAGTATCTGCAGGCTTAATGACTAAACGAACCACATTGAAATTTGCTCCGACTTGATCAAGATCATTTTGGGTGGCATAAGCCAGTAATAATGCACGTGCAGACGTATTTATACGGTTACGCAATACCAATTCACGATAGGCATTCTCTTGAAGAAACTTAGTCAGAGGTTCGCTCTCACGCTCTAAAGTTTCTGAAATTTGAACTTTTTGATCGTCTGGAAAAAGTTCAATTAGAGCGATTTTTCTTTCCGCATAAACAGATTCAAAGTCGAGACTTTCAATAATGTCGGGTGGTGCAAGTTGGCTAAAATCGATACTCATGCTTTTGCCCCCATATTGAGTGGAATTCTTAAATTCATGGCTTGTCCTGATGTTTTAAAGACACCTTCTATGTCAAAAACCAAACCACTCCCTGCTACGCTGTAAACATTAATTTGGCTGATGTTTATACGCTGTTCCCAAGTTGAAACTGCGGTATAAATTGCGCTGTAACATTTCAGTACCAGGACATCATTGATGGGTTGATCGAGCAGTTCGAAAATAAGTGACCCATAAGATCGACGCATGACACGACTACCAATGGGTGTAGTAATAATGTCCTGTAATGATTGCTGAATGGATTCTTGAACTGTGGCGATACTCTGACCATTGTTTTTATTAATCATGGAACGGGTACTCCTGATGTTCCACCACCTGTTTGAATGCCTGATGTTTTGTGAGACTTCAAGCTGATATTGCCTGCTTTCACATCGGCATCTGTGCTGAAATTACCTATTGAATGGCTACTACCCTGTACCAATTGGCTACCGCCAACCGTGTTATTCCCTGTCATGGCCTGACTACCATTGACCTGAACATTGCCATTGATAGTGGTATCTCCATTGATGGTGATCCCACCTAATGCTGTGAGTTCAGCCGTTCCACCTGCAGGGAGAATGACTTCTAAAGCATGGGTACTGACATCGTAAGAAATGAAACAGCCATCTGAATAAATGCGAATATTCTTATTCAAATCATTTGAAGGAGCAGGATTGGATTCGTTGTTTAAACCTGCGATTGCAATACCCATCTCAAGCACACCACATGGACTTAAAACTACAACCTCTTCACCAATACTAGGCGGATCCCAAGTTTTATCGTCCCCTGCTCTTAAATTTAGAAAACGGATATTTGCAGTCGTAATCTCGCCTAAATCGACGGTGACTGTTGTAAATGGTTGAGACGGTGTAATGGTCTTGATACGTCCTAAACGGATTAAATTTTCAAGACGTCGAGCGAGTTCTGCATTCATGATGCAATCGTTATGCAGCCCACTAATTTATGCATGTGGTTATTTTTGTATGTGAGTTATATACAAATGAATTTTATTATTTTGATAAATGATTTAAGACTTCAGATTCGATCATATCTAATTCGTCGGGTGTGAATCCTAAAAGTTCACGAGCGTCATATTTGACAGTTGGACCATCTCTTTCGACCCGATCCCGTAGACCATACTGGTGAACACGCGCAATGTTTGCCACTCGATTCATAAAGCCTATAGCAACGCCATCGGCAGTTCGTTCAATACGCATATATTTTGAAGTTTTAATGACATTGAACATTTTGTTCTTAATTTTATTTTTCTTGTCCCGAAGACGTTTTTTTCTGGGTACAAAAGCAGAGCCATCTGGATTTTGCTGTTTCGAGATCCTGGTCTTTTGAGATGCCCGAATTTTACGGGCAATACCCATCTCTAATTTATGCAACTCAGCATCACTTAACTGAATCAGCAAAGCGCCAAGATGCTCATTGAGTGCCTGCAGCTCTGCCATGTATTAAGTTCCAAAGTAGTAATTTTCAGGAGGTGCAGATAACCACTCTGCCAATGTTTCCCCAGTTTTCTGGTCAATCATTTTAAATGGTTGAGATTCTGTGGCCGTTTCGTACTGAGGTTCATCAGGGAATGTGATATCCAATGTGCCATTTTCCTGACGTTTGACAATAACTCGCTCTGTAATTGGTAAGGTCAAGGACAAATCCACCGTATTATTACTGAGAATTTCAGTTTCAAATTTGAAGGCTTCTTTGGATTTATCCAGATTAACCAATAACTCACTTTGATGGACACGTACCCATGCAAACAACGGAAGCATGACTGCATCCAATTCTCCTGCAAAACCTGTCAGGATGAAATTTAAGTCATAGACATATTCGAATGAAAGCCCATTTGCCATCGTACAACGGACATTACCTTTGTCAGTAAAAATGAGCATCCTATCAGGATCACGCTGTAATTCTTTCACTGAATTGAGTAAATGGGTGCGTAGGCTATTGGGCTTTTTCACGGTTTTGCTCCTGAAATAAAATGCAGTGATACCATCATGCGACTTGCTTCATGCCATAGATTGGCTCTAGGTGATCCCATTCTTTTTGGAACTTGGCTTGGTAACCCAATTTTTTATAGTTCGGACCGTTGTAAAGACTAAATACGGAACCCCAGTCTTCCGCGCGGAGTGCGTCCAATAGGGAAATTTTTTTTCCATTTACCGTTCCAGTTTTCCACTCAATAAATCGGATAAAAGCTTCAAGCTGTAGCGATTCACTGGTCTGCATTTGCTCGACAAAGTCTACGACTGAGTCATACCCCAATTCTTTCCAGTTTTCACCCATGATTTGGAACTGCCCCCAACTACAGGACATCAATGCTGAATCGGTATGAATATTCTGTGCCAGACGTAACCGAGTGTATTCCGCTTCATTGCCTTTGTAGCCACCAGTGACTGGATTCACGATACTTGGGCATGATTTTACTTGCAGATTGGCAAAGGCTTTGCCTTTGCATTCGGTCAGGTAAAAGTACATACGATGACGTTCAAATAGAATTTTGGCTTTACCATTTTTAAGAAAACCAACGCCACGACCTTCAACTGCACCAAACACACGAATGGCTAACTCTGAAACTTTCAGGCGTTTGGCAGCTGCAACATAATCACTGTCTTTGAGCAATTTACTAATGTCTGCACCTGCAAGTGCTGCACGGGTTTTATCCCCGACTTTGCCGTCGACCAAAAGTCCTTTGCTTTTTTGGAATTGAATGACTGCATATTCGGTACTGTCACCAAACAAACCATCTGTACTGAGTGGCTTACCTGTTTTACCTTTAAAGCCTAATTCTTTTAATTTCTTCTGAATGGTAACGACATCTTCACCACGTGCACCAAATTTAATAATCATGTTGTAGCTCTCCAAATAAGCTTGGCCACATTTCCTTTGGTTTGCCAAATGATGACTGCAAGAAGTACTGCAAAGATGGCATCCCACAATGTGACAGGATCTTTAAAAAAAAGAATATGAATGGATTGCCCTAAAAATGAGGCAATTAAAATGGCAGCTAACCATGAATAGCCACGATGGAAATTTCCACCATGACTGAAGCAAGCAATACGAAATCCGCAGAGTAAATAGGCTACGACTGCGACCCACTGGAAAATTAGTTCGATCATGGTTTTCCACCTCGGAAAATGTTCAAGATGTCTGAAAGTTTGGCGGTCTTGACCCAATCCACCACTTTGATGAGTACAAATAGGCAAAGGGTTGATGTAAGAAGTGCTGCGACCGCATCTGTTTTTAGAAATGTATGTTCAGTGATTAAAGGTGCACTGATATAACCGATGCCTGTCGCAAGCAGCATGTTGCGAATGCGCTGATAGGCATTTAAGTCTTTCTCAAATGTGGCAATAAATGCTGCCCCTAAAACTGCCCCAAGCAATGCATTACCATTAATAAATGGAAGTAATGAAACCGCACTGAGTGTTGCAATTGTTGCTGTAGTTGTTGTTGGCTCTGCCATGTTTAGTCCCATAGTTGGATGCTTTGTTTTGTTTGTTGTGGCGTTTCAATATCAGGCAGAATGACTTCCGTCCCCATCGGAATCAGTACACCGTGCTCAATGATGTTTGGATTTGCTTCGAGTACCATTTCGACCACGCCAGAGCTACGTCCATATTCACGCCAACAAATGGAGTCGATGGTGTCGTTCTGTATGGCAATGATGGTTTTGGTGGCCATGATGACTAATCCTTACAATCCAAGCTTTCAACGATTTTTATTTCACATTCATAAGTCGTGGGATTGATACCACCTGAATTTGAAATAATTCTTGATTCTGAACTTAAATGCGTTTGTGCCAGATCCAAACCAAGTTCCTGAGCAATTTTTTCAAGTGCAAGTCGCTCTAATTCTTTTTGAGAAAAACGATACCAATGCGTACGTTTATGACTTTCGACAGAAGAAATATTCATTTTCATATCAACTCCACTACGCTATGGTTTTCACCTAATAAATGTTGGATTGCCCATTGCTTGTTGCGACGATAATCATCGACGGTGCATTCGGCTTGCTCTGCTCTTTTGGTACCAGAGTTGGAACTGTCATAATTTCGATAGTTCTCATTGACCTTGGCTGCCACACCATTGGCGACTGCAGACAAATAGAGAAAATCGGTATCTGGCTGATCATTGATTTGTGATGTTGAAAGTTCTGACAAAATAGATGCTTTGGCTTTGAGTGAAACTAGCAATCGGTTGATATCGAGCACTTCTTCAATGATGGCTTGTTTGAGTCGTTCGTTTGTAACCGCACCATCGATACGGACGATTTCTCGGATGTGATCCAGAAGAATAATCGGATAAAACGGGTCACTTTTGATTTGGATTTGGCTTGGTGTGTTATTGCCATTTGCGACGAATCCCATGCTATCCCCTGCCGTTGTTGTTGTTAGTGCATGGGTGGGAACAATAGTAATTATGTGTATTACAGTGTAATGACATCCCTATTGTTCGCCCATGCGGTGCGTGGGCACTCTTATGTTGGAGAAGAATCTCCAGCATTCGTTTGGACTGGTTCAGGTGGTGTGAATTTTTTTAAAAGCGTTTCAACCGTCTTTAAGTCCTGTTTACCGCCACATTTGTCATCCAATTCAATGGCACGACTTAAATAACCTTGTGCAGATTTAGCACTTTCCAAATCTTGCTCTGATGGTTGTTCAGTGCTTTGAATGAGCTTGATATTGGCTTTACCGAGTGCAACAAAAAGTTTGGCTTTAACCTGATCTGGCATGTCCAAAACTTTTGGATCGATGTCTGGATCTTCTTCATCACTTGGTGTAACCAGTGAATCGAGTTGCTGAAGAACTGAAATATCCACTGCAGCATTGGTTTTAAGCACTTTCAAAAAGGCATTGGCAATTTCTTCAGTAACTAAAACAGCCGTTTTACGCTCAAAACGATCTGGCATAATCATGTTATGACGCAGTGCAAACTCAGCCATTTCAAGGGCTTTGCTATAGTTTTCTGTGTCAATGCACCATACCAACACCGTCATAAAAACTTCATCTTGGACACCTGTATTGGCTTCCATGATTCCATCTGCATACGGAAGGTATGTTGGCACTAAGCCCTGTTTAAGCTTAATTTTTGCTTCAGTCGATTGGATCTGGCGAAGTCGGTGGCGGTCTTGGTTGAGCTGCATCAATTGCATTTCATAAGCTGTTTGCGACTGCATAGTGCCGAACTCAGCAGCCGAAAGGGCTGCTGCTTTAGCACTATGCTTTTGAAAATGTTGTCGTGCTAAGTTCATTCAACATTACCCCGCTTGGATTTCGATTTTTTCTGCCATCGCAGCTAAACCAAGATCTTCGATGTAATAGTCTTCATTCGATGATTCATAGTTTTCGATTTGATCGCGTTTAGGGTTATCGATGACCGTACGACGACGAGATCCTTCCTGTACATAAATCGATAAGTTATCGAAAGTGGTGACCAAAATGGCATCTTCTGGGAAATATGGCACTGCATAAACAGGTAAATTGCCCATACGCTTTTGACTGATAATGATGTCTGCAGCCAACTTCTCAGAATTCGGTTGATCCTGGTTCACCAGTGGGAAATATTTGTCTGCTACAGTTTTTCGGTTGCACAGAACAACAAGGTCTGGATTGTCCTGATGAACTTCATCGATCATTTCATCGACTAAGGTCATCACCAAAGCATCTACATTTTTATAATCACCTGTTTTTCCAATGATAATTTTCCCAGTGGTTGCACCTGAAGAAAGTACACGTGCTTGATTTTCTTCACGCATTTTTTGCAACCAACCTTTGTTTACATCCTGCAATTTTGGATTAGCAACAATGTCGGTTGTGGTCGCAATTGACGTACCATTGAAACCAATCATGATACGGTCAAGGGCTTGGCGTTTATGGATTTGACCACTAAAACGAGCATAGAAATCTTTAAACTTCGCCCATTGATCCAGTTTTTGATATTTGATAGCTGTATCAAAGTCCGTTTTACGGCACATATAGAAACGCTCATCCATACCTGACGGATCTTTTGCTTGACGATCCGTATTATCCGTATTGGTACGTGAAGCAATCGGTCGAGAAATGCCAAGTCCTACGGCTGAACCTGATTGTTCTTCCACCAAAAAGACATTAATTTTCTGTAAGAATGCCGATGACAACTGGATTTTGTCTTCTAGCTTTTGCTGAACAGTTGGGGCAACTGTAAACTTTTGAGAGACTTTTTCTACACCGTTTAGTTTTGCCAATTCCTTCATGGCAGCACTGAATTTAAAACGTGTTTCTGTACGCATAAGATTTACTCTTTATAATTTTAATGAAGGATTAACATTCAACTTTTTCGGAGAATGTGTTGTTACCTGATTTCGGGCGTGGCTCTTGTTCAGGTTCACCTTCAAGTTTAGTTTTCAACTCATTGAAGTCGTTTTGCAGCTGCTCATGTGCTGTATTCAAGGTATTGAAATTACCTTCAAGTTTTGAAACGGTTTGACCCTGATTTGCGGTTTCCGTGGCAATTTCAAGAATGGCTTGTTCCTGTTCTGAAAAAGACTCCGCAGACTTCTTCTCGCCTTTTTCTTGTTTTGAGAACATTTCTTTGACTTTTTGGATCAAGCCTGCGGAATAGGATTGCTGCTCTTTGACCTCTTCAAATTCGAGAGAGACTTCTTGAGCAGCAGTAAAGAGATTTTCAGGACGCTGTTTTTTATCAGTAAATGGATTTACTTTGGCACCTGCTGCAAACTGCAACATTTCGGTTCCCAGTGATGCAGGACTGTCTGTTGCAGCAAGGCCGACTAAATACGCTTTACCTTTATTTGCAAAATTTGGATCAACTTCAATCGATGTATAAACTTTTTGTTTTTTCTGATTGAGTGCAATTAAGCTTTCCGTAGGTTCAATCTGAGCAAACAGCGCATCTTTTTCTTCACCATCGATGGTGACTTTTTCAGTTTTGAGTGCCAATACATCGCCATAAGCACCAAACACGCTATCGGGAAAAGGACTACGGATATGCTCAACATTGATACGCGCACCATAGGTGTTTGGATCATAGTTTTCAGCCATTTGGATAATCCAATCTGCCTGAATTTCTCGACCATCCGTAGTGTCCCCTGCTACAGCAATACAGAACCACTTGGATTTATATTTTTTATCTTCTTTGCCCATTTGCAAACCTATTCAGTAAATTGATTGTCGGATAAAAATCACGTTTTCGAATAGGTGCAGAATGGGCAATGTCACATGCCGTCTGCAATCCGCATTCCTTGTATATAACTCACATACAAATTAATCAGACTGCTAAAAAGACACGGTACTGCCAATGTTTGCACATTAAAGCAAACAGCCCTTGGCAATGAATGATCTATCTCCAATCGCAAATTTACATCTGATAATGGACAACAAACTTAAAGCTAAATTTCTATATTGGCTTGGGTGGAAAATTGTCGATATTGCAGAAGTACTAAATGAAAATGAGCGAACGGTTCAGGCATGGAAAACACGTGAAGATTGGGAAAAAGAGAAACCCGAAAATCGTGTTGAGAATGCTCTGTCACTTCGTTTGATGATGCTCATCCTTAAAAATAAAAAGACATCGGGTGACATTAAAGAAATTGATGTGTTGATGCGGGCGTATAAGGAATTCGCCCGTATTGAAAAGTACCGCAATGATGGTACCGAAGCGGATTTGAACCCAGAGATCCGCAAACGAAATACAGCACCACGCAAAAAAGTCCCGAATCATTTTACCGAAGAACAAATCGACGAAATGGTATTAGCGTTTGAAGAACGTTTATTTGAGTACCAATGGACATGGTACCGAGCAATGGATCAACGGTCTCGGATGATTTTAAAAAGTCGTCAAATTGGTGCAACGTATTATTTTGCTTTTGAAGCTCTGATTGATGCTTTAAAAACTGGACGAAATCAAATTTTCTTGTCTGCATCCAAAGCTCAGGCACATATTTTTAAACATTACATTAAAAAATATGCTCAGGAAGTATGTGGTGTAGAACTGACTGGAGATCCAATTTTATTATCTAATGGTGCAGAGTTACGCTTCTTAGGTACTAATTACAGAACAGCACAGGGACATCATGGGAATTTGTATTTCGATGAAATCTTCTGGACTCATGGATTTCAGGAGCTAGAAGAAGTTGCATCAGGAATGGCAACACATAAAAATTGGCGTTTAACATACTTTTCTACACCATCATCGATCACACATGAAGCTTATCCTTTTTGGACAGGAACAAGATTTAACAAAGGCAAACCAAAAGATCGGCAATTAAAAATTGATGTTTCACATGAAGCATTAAAAAATGGGCGGGTCTGTGAGGATCTAATGTGGCGACAAATCGTCACAGTTGAAGATGCCCAAGCGGGTGGTTGTGATCTCTTTGATATTGAGCGTCTTAAATTTGAAAAATCTCCTGACGCTTTCCAAAATTTATATATGTGTGAATTTGTGGACGATGGGCAGTCTATGTTCCCATTGGCTACATTGCAATCATGTATGGTGGACAGTTTGGAACTTTGGCCAGATTTCAAAATTTGGCACACACGTCCATTTGCAAATAAACCCGTTTGGGTTGGTTATGACCCAGCTTTAAGTGGTGACAATGCCGGTCTAGTCGTTCTTGCTCCTCCAGCAGTAGCTGGTGGTAAGTTCCGAGTTTTGGAACGCCATCAACTTAAGGGTAATGACTTTGCTCAACAAGCTGAACTCATCCGAAATATCACCTTACGTTACAACGTCACATATATCGGGATTGATACGACAGGTATGGGGGTTGGTGTCGCTGAGCTTGTTCGACAATTCTTCCCTGGAGTTCATGCCTTTAAGTATTCACCAGAAGTTAAGACTCAGCTCGTCTATAAAACCTTAGATGTCATCCGCAATGGACGACTTGAATATGACGCAGGCGATAAAGATTTAACGCAGTCGCTTATGAGCATCAAAAAAACGATGACTGCCAGTCAGAAGCAAATCACCTTTACTGCAGGGCGTTCAGAAGAAACTGGGCATGCGGATCTGGCTTGGGCACTTATGCATGCCATTTATAACGAACCATTGGCAGGGATTACCGAAACAAATACATCTATGGTGGAGATTTATTCATGAATCTATTTTCAAACGCAAAAAGTTTGATGAACTCAGCTTTAAGCTATTTACCGCAACCTGTACAACAAGCGATTCCTCAAAAGGCTGAAGCCTTTTCCTTTGGTGATGCTGTTCCTGTTCTAGATGGACATGATTTATCTAATTATATGGAATGTTGGTTCAATGGTCGGTGGTATGAACCTCAAGTGAGCCTTGAAGGTCTATCCAAAAGTTTTAAAGCCACGCCTTATTTGAGCAGTGGCATTATTTTCAAACGTAATTTCTTGGCGAATTTATTTGTTCCTCATCCCAAAATGAGCCGAAAGGCTTTTGAACAAATAGGTCTCGACTTTATCTGGTGCGGAAATACTTATGTTGAAGATGTTCAATCACGGTTAAGAAACACGATTGAATATAAGCCTGCTTTGGCTAAATACACTCGCGCAGGCGATTTCTCTGGACAATATTTTTATTTGAACAATAGCCATAAAGGTTATGAGGAATATGAGTTCCCACAAGATCGCATTTGCCATATTCGTGAAACGGATATCGATCAGGAAATCTATGGAACGCCAGAATACATTTCTGCACTTCAAAGTGCATGGTTGAATGAATCGGCTACGCTCTTTCGTCGCAAGTATTATAACAATGGATCTCATGCAGGATTTATTCTTTACGTGAGTGACCCTGCCTCAGATCCGAATGACATTACTGCATTACGAACTGCCTTAAAGGAAAGTAAGGGACCAGGAAACTTTAGAAATTTATTCTATTACAGTCCGAATGGACAAAAAGATGGGATTCAAGTGATCCCTACTTCAGAGATTGCTGCAAAGGATGACTTCACCAATATTAAGTCCATTACGCGAGATGACACTTTGGCTGCTCTGCGTATTCCACCGCAATTGATGGGTATCGTACCTAGTAATGCAGGTGGCTTTGGCGACATCAAATCGGCAACTGAGGTTTTCTATCACAACGAGATTATTCCTTTACAATCCCGTTTGCTTCAATTTAATGAATGGGCTGGCGATGAAGTTATTAAGTTCAATAAATATGAATTAATCCAAACAAAATAAGTAATCACCAAATAATTAAAGCCTGCATGGTCTAAATAACCATGCAGGCTTTTTTTGTATCTTCAGAAAATTAGACCAAATGAGAAGTATTCCCAACTACAACCAACACTACCCAGAGCCGCGCAGTTGCCCCACCCCACCTACGCTCTCTAAATGTGGCTGTTTTACTGCAAACTCAAGATAAAGCGAATCTGCGCGAAATGAGCGCCATTACACGGGGCTTTCACAAGAAATGCTAGAAAACTAATACTGCATTTCACTACAAAGGTACACATTTGCATATTCTTATTCTAATGGACACCAAATTTCACAAACAAATGAACAGAGAGTCGTATCTAATTTGAACACTTCAAATGGATTCTAGGTGAACATAAGTTAAATAGGAATGATTTTACAGTAAGACCGTCATTCGACGGTGCTACAGGGACTCAAGGGAAAATATTCCCTTTTCATCTTAAAAATTATTTTTTACATACAAATCTCATTACGTCATATCTAGTTGATTTGTATACAGGATCTGACCAATTCCCTTTATTTGAAAATTCTTTTAGATTATTTATGCTATTAATTCCTTCTCCTGTCGCTCTAATTTTTAGAATAGAACAGTTTATTTCCATTTTTGAGTAAATAGTTTCTGCTTTAAAAATAGCTTTATAGATAACAGTATTAATATTTCCAGACTTTTTATTGCTGATTAGAAAATATTTTCCTTGGTAATACTGCTCTGACATTGGTATTGCTTTATTTGCATACGTTGTAGTACAAAAAATAATTGCTAATGTTGAGACTAATATTTTTAACACTTTTTAAGCCCTTGAAATAAAAAATTATCTTTCAATTAATCTAAAAATATTGATTAGAATAACCAGATATTAATTCTAATCAAACTTAAATTATGAAATTTAATAGAAATCTATTTTTACCATTTTTACTAAGTATTGTATCGAGTGTTTCTTTTGCTCAGTCCTCCCAATTTAATGATCTTTTAAAGGCTGCAACTAAGGGAAATGCTGAAGCACAATTTAACCTTGGGAGGATGTATGACAAGGGACAAGGTGTTGCCCAAAATTATAATCAGGCCTTTGAATGGTTTAGTAAGTCAGCGGCTCAGGGAAATGCGAAAGCACAATTTACCTTAGCAGGAATGTACTTAAATGGAGATGGTGTCGCCCAGAGTGATGCTAAGGCATTTGAATGGTATAGCAAGTCAGCAGCTCAGGGTGATGCAGCTGCACAAAATAACTTAGCATCGATGTATTCAGATGGTCGAAGTGTCGCCCAGAGTGATGCTAAGGCATTTGAATGGTATAACAAGTCTGCGGCTCAAGGGAATTCACGAGCACAATATAGTCTTGGGGTGATGTATTACGATGGTCGAGGTGTCGCCCAGAGTGATGTTAAGGCGTTTGAATGGTTTAGTAAGTCTGCAGCTCAGGGGCATGTAATTGCGGAATATTATCTGGCAATACTGTATGACAGTGGTCGAGGTGTCGCCCAAAGTGATGTTAAGGCGTTTGAATGGTATAGCAAATCTGCAGCACAAGGGAATGCGCTAGCGCAATATGACTTAGCCGTGATGTATTACGATGGTCGAGGTGTCGCCAAGAGCGATGTTAAGGCATTTGAATGGTTCAGCAAGTCCGAAGCAAAAAGTGGAATGGCAGCAGCGCAATATGGTCTTGGAATAATGTATGACAAAGGTCGAGGTGTCGCCCAGAGTGATGTTAAGGCGTTTGAATGGTATAGCAAGTCTGCAGCACAAGGGCATGTAGATGCACAATATAACTTAGCAGTGATGTATGAAAATGGCCAGGGTGTTGCCCAGAGTGATGTTAAGGCGTTTGAATGGTATAGCAAGTCAGCAGCTCAAGGGGATGCAGGTGCACAAAATAAACTAGCAGTGATGTATGAAACTGGTAAAGGCACAAGCAAAAATACAATGTTGGCAAACGAATGGTATCTAAAAGCAGCAGATAGTGGTAATGCAATGGCCCAATTTAACATTGGTAATAATTATTTATATGGTCAAAATGGTTTGCCAAAAAATCGTACACAAGCTTTAAAGTGGTTTAAAAAAGCAGCAGATAATGGTAATGCACAAGCAAAATTAGTGCTTGCAGGATTACAGTAATTAGTAAGTCTTCCTAAAATTAACATGATGCACTTTATACGTAATTCTTTAAATTATTTATTTTAAATCGACAACTTATCGTTTTTATTGAAGCCTAGCCCACTCCAATAGGGCTTTTTATTGATTTCTCATGTTCCACAATCAATAAATAATTAAAGTTCCACGGCTTTGTGTGGTCTCATTTAATCCTAAAACAGAAAAAAATGTCCAGATGAAATAAGAATAGATGTCTAAGTAGTTCTTGATTTTGCACACATCTAAGGAAAACTAGAAAAACTGACCAAAATGACAAAAGAATATCCAAATCTACTAATTGAAGATCAGCACATTTCCATTACCTGAAAACAGAATTAAGCATACAAACATGTGCTTTTCTAGCTGATGGATGGGATATGAAGTAATAAAGTAATAACAAACCTTAAGATATTGAATTTAAATAAAATAAATCATTACTTCAAAAGGTAATTTTTTGTAATTTTCGAAGTAATATTTTTTAAGTGTTTGATTTTATTGATACTGATTTTGGCTTGATCTAACTTTTTTTCACAGCAATAAATTACTTGGATATTACTTCTAAATTACTTATGAAAACACATATAAGATATTGAAATTAATTGATTAAATTATAAATATTACTTTATTACTTAAAATTTTAGATACCCCATAACTTTTTTCTGACTTTCAGAAAACTATGGTTTTGAATATTTTTCACACGGAACTAAAAAAATTCTGGGAATGAGATGGGGATAGAAAAGTGATCTGAAGAAATGCTTACATGTAAGGTAATAAGAGGAAACTTACATTTAAATCTGTTAGCTTAAACGCTTAACTTTGGGAATTTCTTATTAAAATCAAGAATATGGTCGGAGCAGTAGGATTCGAACCTACGACCCCCTGGTCCCAAACCAGGTGCACTACCAGGCTGTGCTATGCTCCGAAATTGGGGTGAATGACGGGATTCGAACCCGCGACAACTGGAATCACAATCCAGGGCTCTACCAACTGAGCTACATCCACCACTATATAGTTCTACAATATCAAGCTACCAAATGGCGCGCCTGACAGGATTCGAACCTGTGACCATCCGCTTAGAAGGCGGATGCTCTATCCAACTGAGCTACAGGCGCATGACCGATGATACTAATATCATATGATACTTTGCCTTGAAGAATTGGTCGGAGCAGTAGGATTCGAACCTACGACCCCCTGGTCCCAAACCAGGTGCACTACCAGGCTGTGCTATGCTCCGATTCATCTCAGCTTTTACCGTATCGCACATCGTGCGGTACGGTGTGCATTCTAGGCGTGACGCCCAAGAACGTCAACACCTATATTTAAAAAAAGTTAAAAAAACACATCAACCGTATAAATATCAAGCATTTCTGATATTTTTTATACAAATTTTAACGTTTTAAACTCGCACTGAAGTTTAGCATGCGATCTAGAGGTAATTTGGCACGCTCTGCCAAAGCTGGATCAACATGAATTTCCTGATCACCTTGCTGTAATACCTGCAAAATTCCATCCAACTCATTCATCGCCATCCAAGGACAATGTGCACAAGAACGACATGTCGCTCCCTCACCTGCTGTCGGTGCTTCGACTAAAATTTTATTGGGTACCGCTTGTTGCATCTTGTAAAAAATACCGCGGTCTGTCGCCACGATTAAACGTTCATGCGGTAAGGTCTGTGCAGCTTTAATCAGTTGCGAGGTACTTCCAACAGCATCGGCGATATCAACCACAGATTCTGGCGATTCAGGATGAACCAAAACAGCCGCATCTGGATAGAGTGCTTTCATGTTGGCAATGCCACGGGCACGGAATTCTTCATGTACGATACATGCGCCATCCCAAAGCAGCATATCTGCACCCGTTTTCTTTTGAATATAGCGCCCCAAGTGCTGATCTGGTGCCCAAATGATCTTCTCACCCAAGCTATCCAAGTGCTCAATAATCTCAACGGCACAACTAGAAGTCACGACCCAATCTGCACGTGCTTTTACGGCAGCAGAAGTATTGGCATAGACCACAACAGTATGATCAGGATGCTGGTCACAGAACGCGGTGAATTCATCTACAGGGCAGCCTAAATCGAGTGAGCAGGTTGCTTCTAGCGTCGGCATGAGTACCGTTTTTTCTGGCGAGAGAATTTTTGCTGTTTCTCCCATGAATTTCACACCAGCCACAACTAAAGTTGAGGCAGGATGATCACGACCAAAGCGAGCCATTTCCAAGGAATCTGATACACAGCCGCCAGTTAATTCTGCCAATTCCTGTACTTCAGGATCGCAGTAATAATGCGCGACAAGAACAGCATCACGTTTTTTCAATTCCGCTCTGATTTGTTCAAATTTTTCCTGTTTGGCTTGCTCAGTCCAATGATTGTCTTTTGGCTCGCCTAAACGGTCTAAATGCGCCTGCACAATCGATTTTGCGTCATTGGCAATTAAATTGGTCGCATCATTCATAAAAACGTCTTCTCTATCCCAACTGCTTGTTCACAAGCGGTGCATCCATAACACGGTCAAACTTTTGCATATGCCGTTGACCAGTCATTCAAAAACCTTGATTGATAAAAAAGCCTCACATCGGAGGCTTTTCTTCACTCAAATTCCATTAAGAACGGTAATCCGCATTAATTTTGACATAGTCATAAGATAAATCACAGGTATAGACCGTGTCCTTCGCTTGACCGCGACCTAAGTCCACCCGAATGGTAATCTCTGGTTGTGCCATTACGCGTGCGCCTTCGGCTTCCGTATAATCCGCTGCTGCGCCACCATCCTTACAGATTTGTACATCATCTAACCAAACCTGAATTTTTTCAACCTCTAAATTTTTTACTCCAGCATAACCAATGGCCGCCAAAATACGTCCCCAGTTTGGATCTGAAGCAAAGAATGCCGTTTTTACTAACGGAGAGTGCGCAATACTGTAGGCGATATCACAACATTCTTGCGTATCTGCACCACCTTCAACTGCTACTGTCATGAACTTGGTTGCACCCTCTCCATCACGTACAATCAGTTGCGCTAGGCGTTTCATGACACGAACGAGGACTTCAAGCACAGTTGCATAACGAGCATCTTCTGTTGATGTAATTTCAGCACCACCTGCTTGACCCGTTGCGACAAAAATACATGAGTCGTTGGTCGAAGTATCCCCATCAATGGTAATGCGGTTAAAAGATTGATTCACAGCAATCTGTAACAATTGTTGAACCAATTCACGTGAGATTGGTGCATCCGTCGCAACATAACCCAACATGGTCGCCATATTAGGACGAATCATGCCAGCCCCTTTGGAAATACCCGTCATGGTATACACAACACCATCTAGTTCAAACTGCTCAGATGCCCCCTTAGGTGTTGTATCCGTGGTCATAATGCCAAATGCAGCATCTGTCCAAGCATCTTCCTGCAAACTATCCAACGCTGGCTGTAAACCTGCGACTAAACGTGGCAATGGCAATTGCTCACCAATCACACCTGTAGAAAAAGGGAGAACCTGTTCTGGATTAACGCCTGCCAATTTTGCCAATTGCATACAAGTTTCTTGGGCATTTTGCATTCCCAAAGTACCTGTTCCAGCATTGGCATTGCCTGTATTAATAATTAAATAACGTGGATTTCCCATAGCTAAATGAGCTTTTGACACATGTACTGGTGCTGCACAGAATGCGTTCTGTGTGAAAACACCCGCAACATTTGAACCTTCGGCAAATTCAAAAATGACCAGATCACGTCGGTTCTGATAGCGAATATATGCTTCAGCCGAACCGATTTTTACCCCTTTGACCACATGCATCTGTGGCATAGTAACGTCACCCACTGCCATTTTTAAATGTCCACTTTGTTGTTCAAGTAAGTGTCACAGCTTAGTAGAAATGCAACTAAAAATCGAGGTGTTTCAGGCAATTTCCTGCGTATTCCGCTTACACAGCTAAAAATTATTTTCACCCCAATTTAAAAGGGTATTTCGCATAATTAAATTCGACTCGAACCCATACTTATGTAAAAAAAAAAGCAGCTCGTAAGCTGCCTTTTGATGTATTGACTTAGTTTGCAGCCAACTGCGTTGAACCACCTATAAGGGTTTGTTTCGCTTGTTCTTGGCTTTCCATCGAAAGTGCTGGGTTTGTAGCAACAATACGAGTTGCCGTCGTTGTAGTTGCAGCACTCACTGCTGCGGTTTTTAAGATGATTGGGCGCTGTTGCGCATTTGGAAAAGTATATTTAATTCCTGTACGCGGGCTCATTACAGTCACATTAGTATCTTGTACGGTGGCTGATGCAGTTGTTGCACCTTGAGCAGCTTGTACTTTTTCAACCGTCGTTGTTTCAGGCGTATTCGCCATAGCCAAAGTCGGAATTGCCAAAACAGCAATGACTAAAGGTTGTAATAATTTTTTCATTATCTTTCGCTTTTCAGGTTCCAATGAGCAACTTAATACCACTTAATAATAAACACTGCAAACCTTATTCACATCTTGAAAATATTTAACTACAGTTCGCACAAAAACAAAAAACCCTTGCAGTACGTCAAAAAGATAGAAGCCATACAAGGGTTTACTTTAGTCAGTTGATAAACTTAAATTTTACCGTGACATTGTTTATATTTTAAACCTGAACCACATGGACAAGGAGAGTTACGACTAGCTGGTGCAACTACATTGTGATCTGCCACAGGGCTGAAACCTGAATGTTGCTCTGAAGTAACGAGCGAAGTCACTTCACCTGTTAATCCATCCACTTCATCATGCGAAAGATTCAATTGCATTGCTTCCGCTTGCGCTTGCTTCTGTGCTTCCATCGCAGCTAACTCTTCTGGTGTTGGCACATGTACACGAGATAAATCGGTCACCACATCCGTTTTGATCACAGCCAACATATTCACAAATAAGTTGAATGCTTCTTTCTTGTATTCTTGCTCAGGGTTCTTTTGTGCATAACCACGTAAATGAATCCCTTGGCGCAAGTAATCCATTGCCGCCAAATGATCTTTCCAATGGCGATCTAAGGCACTCAAAACAAAATGACGCTCAAGCATGGCTGCCGATTCTGGTCCCATTTGTTCACGACGTGAACGGTAGCGCGTGACAATCTCATCAGTAATGCGATCAACCAGTGCTTCTTCATCGAGACGACGCTCATTTTCCAACCAGTGATTAATCGGTAAATCGACCGCAAACTCTTCACGTAATGCACGCTCAAGACCTTCAATATCCCACTGATCGTGAATCGACTCTGGTGGAATGTAATTGGCAATCACCGCTTTCATCACTTCATGATGCATTTCTTCGACATATTCTTGCAGCGTATTTTCTGCGAGAACATCATCACGTTGTGAATAAATAATCTTACGTTGTTCGTTATTCACATCATCGTACTTCAACAGATTCTTACGAATATCAAAGTTACGTGCTTCCACTTTACGCTGGGCATTTTCAATCGAGCGCGACACCATTTTGTGTTCAATCGCTTCGTCTTCTTGCAAGCCCATGGCACGCATCATGGCAACCACACGGTCACCTGCAAAGATACGCATCAAGTCATCTTCAAGTGACAAATAGAAGCGTGATACACCAGGGTCACCTTGACGACCCGCACGACCACGCAACTGGTTATCAATACGACGTGATTCGTGGCGCTCAGAACCAATAATATGTAAACCACCTGAAGCCAAGACCATTTCGTGGTTTTGCTCCCACTCTTCTTTTAAGCGAGCTTCATCTTCAGGTGTATGATTTTCAATTTTCGCGAGTTTTGCTTTCCAGTTACCACCCAAAATAATGTCGGTACCACGACCTGCCATGTTGGTGGCAATGGTTACCGCGCGTGGTGAACCTGCTTGGGCAATAATATCGGCTTCACGTTCATGCTGTTTCGCATTCAAAACTTCATGCTGAATGCCTGCTTCTTTCAGCTTTTCAGACAAGATTTCAGACGCTTCAATAGTTGCCGTACCAATCAAAATTGGAGCAACACCTGCTTCATGCACACGTTGAATTTCTTGAATAATCGCATTGTATTTGCCATTACGATTTAAATAGATTAAATCATTTTGATCCAGACGAATCATTGGTCGATGCGTTGGAATAATGACCACATCCAAACCATAAATTTCTTTCATTTCCGCAGCTTCTGTATCTGCGGTACCGGTCATGCCTGACAATTTTTTGTATAAACGGAAATAGTTTTGGAAAGTCGTGGTTGCCAAAGTTTGGTTTTCTGGCTGAATTTCCAAGCCTTCTTTGGCTTCTACAGCTTGATGCAAACCTTCAGACCAACGGCGTCCAGGCATAGTACGACCAGTGTTCTCATCCACAATGATGACTTCACCTTCGTGGATGATGTAATGTACATTGCGTTGATACAAGAAATGCGCACGAATTGCAGCCGTCACATGGTGTACCAAATTAAGGTTTGATGCTGAATACAGGCTCTCACCTTTAGCCAACAAGCCCATTTCAATCAATTCATTTTCAACAGTTTCAAAACCAACTTCGGTCATTTCTACCGAACGTTGCTTTTCATCAATCCAGAAATGACCGCCATCTGCAACTTTTTCTTCTTTTTGCGCATGCAGTTTGGGTGGAATGGCATTGATCGCTGCATAAAGCTGAGAAGAGTCATCGCTTTGACCCGAGATAATCAACGGCGTACGCGCTTCATCAATTAAAATCGAATCGACTTCGTCAATAATGGCATAAATCAAACCACGTTGTTTTTTCTCTGCAAGCGCAAACACCATATTGTCGCGCAAGTAGTCAAAACCAAATTCATTGTTGGTCCCGTAAGTGATATCTGCACGGTAGGCATCTGCTTTTTCCATTGGATTTTGCATGGAATAAATAATCCCAATACTTAAACCCAAGAATTCAAACAGTGGGCGGTTTAACTCGGCATCACGCTGAGCCAAGTAGTCATTGACTGTAATGACATGCACGCCCTGACCACTGATCGCATTCAAATAACACGCCAGTGTACCCATGAGAGTTTTACCCTCACCCGTACGCATTTCGGCAATTTTACCTTCATGCAGAGTAATACCACCAATCAACTGCACATCATAATGACGCATACCCATGACACGTTTTGCTGCTTCACGACAGACAGCAAATGCTTCAGGCAATAATTTATCGAGGCTTTCACCTTTGTTATAACGTTGTTTGAATTCTTCGGTTTTTGCAGATAAGTCTGCATCGTTTAAGGCAGATATCGTCGGCTCGAGCGCATTAATCTTGTCTACGATTTTACGCATGCGTTTGAGTTCGCGCTCATTTTTGGTACCGAAGATTCCTCCGATCAGACTTGCCAACATGAATAGACTCTCTAAATCTTGCTTGTCAATGAATAAATTTTTTCTCAGACGTTATTATGGTGCTAGAAATTTGAAGTACAAGGGTTTTGCACAAAACCAATAAAAAAATTCTGATCACAGGTTCTAGCCACAGATCTAAGGCGAATTAATGTAACAAATTTCAGCCATGCGATATAGAGCGTTCCTCTTGAATGGCAGGATATTTTCCAACCTTGATGCAACCCTTTTATTCCTTATTGGTATAAGCAAATGCAAAAAAGCTATTTTCCAAGTCAAAGAATTGCGCGATAGTCTGACTTAAATCAAATACACAAAACAATTGAGGTAAATAAAAATGTCACTACGTTTAGGCGATATCGCACCCAATTTTGAGCAAGATTCAAGTGAGGGAAAAATTAATTTTTATGATTACTTAGGTGATAGTTGGGGCATTCTGTTTTCCCATCCAGCAGACTATACGCCTGTATGTACCACAGAGTTAGGTTATACCGCAAAACTAAAAGATGAATTTGCACAACGCGGAGTCAAAGCGATTGCGTTGTCAGTCGATGATGTCGAATCACATCATGGCTGGATTCAAGACATTAATGAAACCCAGAATACTACGGTCAATTTCCCGATTATTGCTGATAAAGATCGTAAGGTCTCCACCCTATATGACTTTATTCATCCCAATGCCAGTGAAACCTTGACAGTACGTTCTTTGGTGATTATCGACCCAAATAAGAAAGTCCGCTTAATCATTACTTATCCTGCGTCAACAGGACGTAACTTCCACGAGATTTTACGTGTCATTGATTCATTACAATTGACTGATCATCATAAAGTTGCGACCCCCGCCAACTGGACACATGGCGATGATGTGGTAATTGTACCTTCTTTACAAGATGAAGCTGAACTGAAACAACGCTTCCCGAAAGGCTATACCGCAGTAAAACCTTATTTACGCCTTACTCCACAGCCGAATCTAAAATAAAACGTAATCTTTCCAACCTGCATGATGAACCTGTCTACGGACAGGTTGCTTATGCTTCACAAAGGTCGACCAAGTTCTATTTGGTATTTTGGTCACAGTCAGTTATAAATACAGCAAACCATTTTAAGAATAACGACTGTGATTCATAACATTCATCATTTACACTGTGGCACCATGTGCCCTGTTTGCGGCCCCTTATTTGGGCAAAAAGGATTACATGCTCATGTGATCTGTCATTGCTTACTGTTAGAAACAGACCGTGGATTGGTCTTGATTGATACAGGTTTAGGTATGCAAGATCTCCTTCATACCAAAGCCCGTCTTGGGAACATGATTGCGCGGTTTGGAAAAATTGAAAACAATTTAGAACTGACAGCCATCGCACAAATACAAAAATTAGGCTTTAACCCCAAAGATGTGCAACATATTTTTGTCTCACATTTAGATTTTGACCATGCTGGTGGTATCTCTGATTTCCCTCAAGCAACGGTACATGTGCTGTCTTCCGAATACAATGCTACACAAAATTTGAACCACTACAAACGCAAAGCTCGCTATAAAGTGAAACAATTTCAACAACATCGTTACTGGAACTTTATTGAACCCATTGCCAACGACGACTGGTTCAACCTCAAACAAATTCGCAATTTTGATTTATTTGAAAATGACCTGTTGATGATTCCCCTCTTGGGACATACCGCAGGTCATAGTGGTATTGCTGTTCGTAACCAAGATCAATGGTTACTGTTCTGTGGAGATGCCTACTATTCACATTTACAACTCGATGGTCAGCATAAGCTCAGAACCTTAAATCAATTGGAGCAATTCTTTGCCGAAGATAATCAAGCACGTGTGGAAAATTTAACACGATTGCAAACACTGTCCCAAACCCATCCTGAAGTTCAACTCATCTGTGCACATGACCCTGTAGAATTGGCCCGATACCAATGAAAATTCAAACGCGTATACTTTATAGCTGCCTATGTCTCAGCACGTTAAGCTTTACTGGCTGTGTGACCACGCCAGCACTACCGCCCGAAGCTCGACCAACGCAATGGGGAACCTTGATCAATCAAGCTGATAATTTTTATCAAATCAGTACAGATGTCTTTCGTAGTGAACAACCCAATACAGAAATGGCCGCAGCACTCAAAGCTCATGATATTGATGTCGTGATTAACTTAAGATCACGACATCAAGACCCGCAAAATTTGAATGCGCAAAATTTTAAGTTGGTGCATATTCCCATTCATACTTGGGCTATTGATCGGGAAGATTTATTAGCAGCGATGCGCCAAATTCAATTGGCAAAAGCACAACAACAAAAAGTACTTATTCATTGTTACCACGGCTCAGATCGTACAGGTGCCAGCATTGCCATGTATCGAATTATCTTTGAAAAATGGAGTATTGATGATGCTTTACAAGAAATGAAATATGGGGGCTATGGTTTCCACCCCATTTGGCAAAACATCGAAAATTTATTTACCCCCGAAAATGTAAAATGGATTCAAGAGCAACTCTCGAATCCATCTTAAAGCATGACTGAAATGAACTAACGACGGTCTAAGGGTACCCAATCAATCACCCATGCGGACTTCATATTTAAGCTCGCATCAGTGGTAATCTTTTTACGGGTTACGTCTGCAACATCACGACTTTTGGCAGGCCCAACCATAATTCGAATACCTTTCGATGTTGGGCTTTGTACCACCTTATAGCCTTTCGCCTTTAACTTGGAAATGACGCTATCAGCATTGGCCGCATTGGCCGCCAGTGCCACTTGAACCATCCACTGCTTATCACCATTTTCGAGTAAGTCTCTTGCCTTTTCGGCCTCAGCTTTCTTCTTGGCATCTTCTTTGCGTTTCGCTTCGGCTTCACGCAATTTCTTTTCTTCAGCAGCTTTGGCTGCTACTTGACGCTCTTGATCTGCTTTACGCTGTGCCTCTAATTTACGTTGAGCTTCCGCTTCACGTAATTTTTTATCCTCAGCAGCTTTCGCAAGCGCCTTACGTTCTTCATCTGCCTTACGTTGAGCTTCTGCCTTTAAACGCTCTTCATTACGTTTTTTATCAGCTTCAGACGATTGTGATGCCTTCTGCTGATCTAGCTTCTTTTGTGCAGCAAGCTTTTCCTCCGCTAAGCGCTTTTGCTTGGCTTTTTCATCTTCAACCAATTCAGGCGGAATGTTATCTGAGCTTTGCTGTGCACCCGTCCGTGCTGCATTTAATGCTGCATATTCTTCGGCTGCTTTACGTGCAGCATCAGCTTCTGCCTGCTGTTGCTGTGCCAGAAACTCCGCGGCACGCGCTTCCTGCTCTGCTACGGCCTTTTCACGGGCACGGCGTTGCTCTTCAAGCAAACGCTTTTCCGTTTCAACATCAACAGTGAGGCCTTGCAATTGCACCATGCCACTGTCTTTGACATTCTGTTGCTGAGCTTGCTCGACCAATTCAGGGTGTTTGATGTTATTTTGATGTATTTCTTCTTTACCTTTCAGAAGCAAGGCTGCCAATAAAACACCACCACCTAATAAAACAACGCCACCCATCCAGCGTTGTTTGTTATTCATTGACATTCTTCCAAATACTCCCAGACTGCTTCCAAAGTATGAAATGAACCACATACCAAAATCAGCTGATTATTTTTAGATTCATCGAGGGCTGATTGGAAAGCTAATTGAACATTAGTGAAATGCTGTACTGTCTGTTGTTGTAATGCGTCATCGAGTTGGGCAATTTCCGCAGCTCGTGGCACCGTTAATGGTGCAATTTTCCACATTAAAATACTATTTTTCAATGACTCAACCACAGATTTAATATCTTTATCGGCCAACATTGAAAAAACAGCAACCACTTCTGTGTATTGTTTATTGTATTTTAGGAAATTTCGCAATTGCTTTAACAAAAAATCAACGCCATGTGGATTATGTCCCGCATCAAAAATCACGGTTTTATCCGCAATTTGACGAATTTCAAAACGTCCTGACAGTTGTGCCTGTTGAATACCCTGCGCAATTGCTTCCTGTCGAATCTCCAATCCACTCAACAAAACAGCGGCAACAGCGGTAGAAATATTTTCTAATGCCAAACGCCCGAGTGGTAATTTTAAGGTGGTTCCAGAAGATGCAAATAACCAATGCTGTCTATCTTCACTCAGTTGATAAAAATAATCGCGTTCAGCAGCAAATAGCGGTGCATGACACTCTTGTGCTTTTTTGGCAATCGCTTCTGGTAAACTTTGTAATCCACCAAAAATAACAGGAATATTAGGGCGAATAATGCCTGCCTTTTCATAGGCAATTTTTTCGATGGTATCGCCTAACCAATCGGTATGATCTAAACCAATATTGGTAATGACTGCAACATCTGGATCAATCACATTGACCACATCCAGACGGCCACCTAGCCCCACCTCAAGCACCCAGACATCACAAGCTTGTTGTTTAAAAATCAAGAAAGCGGCCAAAGTGGTCGCCTCAAAGAAAGATAAACTCAAATTGCATGCACGACGTGCTTGATCGACCTGTACAAAAGCATCAATCAGACTTTGGTCATCAACTTCCTGACCTGCAAGTTTCACACGTTCATTAAATCGATAAATATGCGGCGACTGATAAAGTCCAACCTTATAGCCTTGCGCATTTAGAATTGCTGCCAAGGTGGTTGTGGTTGAACCTTTGCCATTTGTGCCAGCAACCGTAATTACTTTCGCTTCTGGTTGCGTTACACCAAGCATTTCAGCGACGGGAACGACGCGTTCTAAACCTAAATCAATTCCCGTAACGTGAACATGGCCCCAATACGAGAGCCATGTGTCTAAATTATCTTGTACAAGTGGTGCAGTATGGTTCAAGGTAAATTCATCAATTTAGTCACAATGCGATATACAGTATCACGTAATGCATGACGATGAACGATTTGATCGACTACACCATGATCAAGCAAGTATTCAGCACGTTGGAACGGTTCTTCCAATTTCTCACGTACTGTTTGCTCAATCACACGTTTACCCGCAAAACCAATCATTGCTTTCGGCTCTGCAATATGTACATCACCCAACATGGCTAATGAAGCGGTTACACCACCATATACTGGATGCGTTAACACCACAATGTACGGTAAACCCGCTTCTTTTACACGTTGAATCGCTGCTGATGTACGTGCCATTTGCATTAAAGACAACATGCCTTCTTGCATACGTGCGCCACCTGATGCAGCAAAACAAATGAATGGCTGTTTCAATGCAATTGCACGTTCAGCCGCTTGCACAAAACGATCACCAACAACTGTACCCATTGAACCGCCCATAAAGTCGAATTCAAAAGCACATGCGGTCATTGCTACATCTTTCAATGTACCTTGCATTACGATTAAAGCTTCAGATTCACCTGTTTTCTTTTGCGCTTCAACCATACGCTCTGGGTAAGGCTTACTGTCAACAAATTTAAGTGGATCTTTGGCAACAAATTCTTGACCCAGTTCAGTTTTAACTTGGTCAAAGAACCATGTTAAACGATCACGCGCTTTCATGCGTAAATGCTCGTCACATTGTGGGCAGACATAAGCATTGAATGTCATTGCGGTGCGTGTCACCAATGCATGACATTCAGGACATTCAACCGTTGGTTCTGTAAACGTTGCTTTGAGTGCTTGTTGCTCATCGGGAACTTCAATGCCTGGAACGCCACGTTCAGTCCACGGTGTCGATGGGCTAAGAATTTTCCCTGATTTCACTTCTTGATTCATACTAACTCATCGAGCGCTGCTCGAAGCTCCTTGACTTTATTAACCGTTTCAACAACGGCTTGTTCTGGTGCCAAGCTTGCAAATTGTTTTACAAATGCACTGCCGACAATCACAGCATCCGCCACACCACCCATTGCTTTCGCAGAAGCAGCATCGCTAATACCAAAACCGACACCAACAGGAATATCTGTCTCTGCTTTAATTTTTTGGATACGTGCCGCAGCTTCAGACACATCTAAAGTTGCTGCACCTGTTACCCCTTTCAAAGATACATAATAGATAAATCCACTGGCCTGCTTCACCACATGACGAATACGTTCATCCGTAGAAGTTGGCGCAAGTAAGAAAATTTGATCCATTTCATACTTTTTCAGGACATCATCCAGAGCTTGGGCTTCTTCTGGCGGTAAATCGACCAGCAAGATGCCATCCACACCACATTCGTTGGCATAGGCTACAAATTTTTCATAGCCAATCACTTCAACAGGATTTAAATATCCCATTAACACAACAGGTGTTTCTTGGTCTTTTTGACGGAACTCTTTCACCATATTCAATGCATCTAGGGTATTGGTTCCACCAGCCAAAGCACGCTCAGCGGCTAAAGCAATGACAGGACCATCCGCCATAGGGTCTGAAAATGGTAGTCCAAGTTCAATAACATCTACGCCCGCCTCAACCATTTGATGTAACAGAGGTACTGTTACTTGTGGATGAGGATCTCCAGCCATCACATAGGAAACTAGCGCTTTACGCTGTTGAGATTTAAGTTGTCCAAAACGAGTGGCTAAACGTGACATAGGGTTGTACTTTCCTTGAATTATTTAAAACTGAGGAGTTGGTTTTGTAGAAATACAAGACAACGCATTGTAACGCTATTTTTTACACCTTGAATAGAGTTCATGCACTTCCTTTGAATTTCATACGACATCACCTGATTCAGAACAACCCGAAAGCTACATTTACTAATATTTGGCGAGTTTTCTCAATGATCAAAGATGCCTAATTTTCGCTTTTATGCAGACCGCACCAACTCTAGAAAATGACAATCCCTTTAGCAAAGTCAACGAAATTCAGCTACTCAGGTTTTACATTTTAAATTTTTAGAAATGATCAAAGCTCCATTATACTGTGCGCACTTATTCGCTGTTTCCTAACATTTATGACCTCCGACCCACAGGGTAAAGTGCAAGCCCGAGCGCTTGCACTGTTCCCCCTTATTGTTTTTCTGGCTATCTTTTTGGGTAGCGGAATTTATCATTCCCTGATTGGCACTGAATTTGCCTTTTATCAAATTAAAGCCCCAGTAGCCGCACTCCCTGCTGTAATACTGGCTGTACTCATTTATAAAGGTCACTTAAACCAAGCCATTGAGACTTTCCTCAAAGGTGCCAGCCACCCTAATCTGATTCTCATGTTTATGGTGTTTATGCTGGCTGGGGCCTTCGCGAGCACCAGCAGTGCAATTGGCAGTGTAGATGCGACCGTCCAACTTGGGCTATCGCTCATTCCTCCTGCTTTTGTTCTCCCCATGCTATTTGTCATCTCTGCCTTTATTGCAACAGCCATGGGTACTTCCATGGGCACCATTGCGGCCTGTGCCCCCATTGCTTTTGGCTTTGCCCAAGTAACCAATATTGAAACCGTGATGGCGATTGGTGCTGTGGTGAGTGGTGCGATGTTTGGTGACAATCTGTCTATGATTTCAGACACCACTATTGCAGCAACCAGCAGTCAAAAAGTGCAACTCCGCGATAAATTCCGCGTCAATATTTGGATTGCAGGACCAGCGTCTATCATTACCATTCTGGTGTTTATTTTGATGAGTAAGGATTCTCAAGCCATTCAATATCAAGACTATGATTTATGGCTGATTCTTCCTTATGTTGCCGTGTTTTTCTTGGCTTTTAGTCGCTTACACGTTTTAGCCGTTCTAACCATTGGAATCATGATTTCTGGTGTAATCGGTTTAATACAACAGAGCGGCTTTACCTTACTTAAATTGAATACCTCAATTTATGATGGCTTTGTCGGCATGTTTGAAGTGGCATTGCTCTCGATGCTATTGGGCGGGCTATCCAGCATCATGCAACGTGAAGGTGGCTTAGAATGGCTGATTCAACGGATTTATAGCCTGACGCGTCTTTTAAAAATTGGACAACAACGTGCTGGCGAGCTTGGTGTCAGCTTTCTGGTGATCTTCTCGAACTTATTTGTTGCCAATAATACTGTCGCAATTATTTTATCGGGTGATATGGCCCGTGAAGTGGCACAAGAATACGGATTAGATCCGAAACGTGTTGCCGCACTCATGGATATTTTCTCCTGCGTGGTCCAAGGTCTGATCCCCTATGGTGCACAACTACTTTTGGCATGTTCTATCGCCAAACTCTCTCCAGTCGAACTAATTGGTCATATTTACTATTGTTGGGTCTTGGCGATTTTTGCCATTTTAGCCATCGTACTACGCTACCCGAAATTGAATCAAAAGACGATCTAATCAAACTTGCTCAATTCCAGCGGTTCAATGAACCGCTTTTTTATCTCATTCACGCAGTTTGAGCTGTTGCCGTCGCCCTAAAAGCGTCTGTCCTGTTGCCGCCTTATAGGCACGTGCCAAAGCCGATTGGTCTGAATACCCCAGTGCTAAAGCCACTTCACTCAAACTCATTTTTTGCTGTAGCAAAACGTCGCAACGTTTCATTCGTTCCGTTTCAATAATTTTTTTAAATGAACTGTCAAATTCACTGAGCTGCCGCTGTAAAGTACGTACCGATAAGTGCAGTTCTTGCGCCACCCATTCCAGTTTGGGTACCTCTTGATGAAAAATCAGATATTCGGCAACAAGCGTATGTAAATGAGTCATGAGCGTGATATGCGCTGATTTTGCTGCAATCACCTCTTCAGCATGTTTAAGTAGTAAATGATTAAGCGATGGGTCGGGTTGCTGAGACTTCAGCAACAAACTTTCACGATTCAACTCTAAGGCATAACGCACTTGATGGAAAAATACATCACAGCCATAAAAACGCTGATAATGATAAATCGCACAACGTGGTGCATGCGCAAAATATAATTTTCTCAATGAGAACTGATCAAAAGAAAAAATCTGTCGAGCCAATTGCACCATTGCAGCAACGGTCATTTCATTAATCAGCACATGTTCATGCTGTGAAAATCCCCAATGAATATGAATGCTCTGATCCACTTGTGACATATGCATGGGCACCGTTTCTCGCCCATCAATCACTAAACGGTTAAAACGTAAGATAAACTGTAACGCTTCTGCCACACTGGTACTTTTCGATGCGATATAGCCCAACACGCCAAAATGTTCAGGTTGTATATGCTGCACAATATCGAAAATAAGATGGGGACAATTGAGTTGCTGCTCTGTTTGTTGTATTAAATCAATAAATAAAGCATACGATGATTGTGCATCAATCGGTTGTGATAAAATATAACTCAACTGTTGTTTTTGCACTGCCGAGAAAGGAAAGGCAAAACCATCAATATCACGTAATTTAAGATAGCTATGCCATAAATGAAAAAAGCCATTGGGGATTTGTAATGTATACATGGCTCTACCTGTCTGTTTGACATTTTTTATTTTCGATATGGCATAAAATGTATAAAAAATGGCAAGTACTGTCAAAACTTCTCCGATAAACACCGACATACTGCTCTTATCGAAGGTTCTATTAGTAAAAAACAATGAATACAATAGTCCGAAATCAAGTTCATCCCGTTGTGCGTACCGAATTCGACTTTAAATTGGATCAGGTGCCCCGCTTCTGGATGAACAATGACCCATTTTTAACCCGTGTATTTGACGCGTTGAGCCTCACTTTTCCTGATGGGGAACGTTACTTTATTCAATCGGTACGCTTGTTTCGCGATAAAATTACGGATCCTGAGTTAGAACAACGTGTCGGCGCTTTCATTCGCCAAGAAGCCCAACACGGTATCGCACATGAAAAAATGAACCATGTCATGCGCGCCCAAGGCATGCCTGTCGATCAATTTATTCAACGAATTAACCGAGTATTTAAGTTCGAACTTGAAGAGCGTTCTCCTCAGTACAATATTGCCATGACAGCAGCGGCAGAACATTTGACCGCCTTAATGGCAGAAACCTTTTATGGTAAAAAGGAAACTTTAGCCAACGCTCACCCTTACGTACGTGCGCTCTTGGCGTGGCATGCGATTGAAGAAATGGAACATCGTGATGTCGCATTTGATGTGATGCAACAAGTGGGTGAAGTATCAGAGTCAATGCGTCGATGGGCGCTCATTCTCACCACGCTTATGATGATTGGCTTTACGCTCTATCGTGCCAATGTCATGTTAAGACATGATGGCTTTGGTCGTTGGCAACGCTTCTGTATGATTATGAAAGGATTGCCGTGGTTCTTTGGTCGTAAAGGTACCTTAACCAGTATTCGCAAACAATATTTTGATTGGTTTAAGAAAGGATTTCACCCCAGCCAACAACCAATTATTCGTCAATACAATGTGTGGGTCGATACCCTTGCTGAAACCAACGATCCTATTCAAGCAGGTGAAGCTTTTTGGCAGGCTGCACAAAGTAAAAAATAAGATGCGATCATGCTGCATCTAAATTAAATGCCCTAATTTAGATGCAATTGAAAGTAGATATTTCTACCATTTCGCATAATGCTGTTCCAAAAGACCATACTCATCGATCAATACAATTTCTTGATCATCTTGCTGAATCGTTCCACTGATACGTGCCTGCCATTGACTAAATTGGCTACCGACCAATCTTAAGTTCAAATTTTCATAACGACGCCAACTGGTCGTAACGATTAGATTCAGACGTTGATCCAAAGAACGAATATTCCAACGTCCTTCCTCAAGATGCTCAAATAAAATATCGGTCAATTGAAACAACTGACCATTTACCCACAAGCAATTCTCATTACCAAAACTTTCATTGACACCAGAGGCTAAATTCAGCCCAATTCGTTGATGATTGGTATCCCAGAAATTACAAGACAACCAGAACCAAGCCGTTTCTGGTCGAAGAAATCCACATGTATCATCTAAAGAAGCAAAAGTCTTATCATGAAATTGTATAAGCTCTGCCTGTTTATTAACAAAATAGCCTTCACAACCAAGTGTGGTGAGTTTTTGCGTATAGGTCCAGCCATTAATTCCTGTTGGACTACACATACTTAAGGGTTGTGTTCCTGCACAGAAAATACGGGCATTCAGTTTAATTTCACCGTATTTAGTCACACGGATATAACGCACCCCATTGGCATGTTGCATTTCAATTTGAAACGGCGATTTATGAAAAAAACTTTGGTTATATAAAGGCTGCTCATCTAAAAGTGTATTACGCGCCAAAAAATTAATGGCATTCCATTCCATGACGTCCTGAGTAAGATGGTTATAAACGTAAAAAAAACCATGCCCTGCCCATGCAATATCGGCAATGGCTACCCCAATGGTGTAATGTTCATGCTGAATGGAGCAAAATTTAAATTTCTTATATTTTAAACGTTTACGCCAACCATCCAATACCTCTCCATAAGGGGTTTTGTATTGGTATTTCTGAACGTCAATATTTTGAGGTAATGCATTAAAGCGACCATAATGTGGCTGCCCATTCGACTGAATTAAATCCATTTATCCAATTCCATTTCACATATCGCTAGATCTGCTTTGACCTATACAGCAAGTCACATTAAGAATTTTTTTCGTTCTTTTTATGCAGCAAGTATCGATCACTTCTTACTCACCCCATGTTAGCATAAAAAAATGCCATATCAGAACAACGCACTTAAATTGTTTAAAATTAAACATTTAACGTAAGATAAGTATTTTCCCACGTGGTTGTATCAAACTCAGCTTCAACCAGACTCACATAACGACCATGTATACAATCAATGGCAATACAGTCATCCACTTCTAAAACACGATCTGTATGTTGCTTTTGCCACTTTTGATCAAAGTGATGTTTGCCAAGGTGTTTGGCTTCTGCGGCATGAGGAGCAACAACCAGCACATAGCGATGTAACTCACCAAATTCACGCGCATCATAGCCCCCTAAATTAATTAGCCACAGCTTTTCATCTGCGACTTGAGGTTGGGCATCACTAAACTGAATCTGGTATTTTTTTCCTGCACTTTCGACACCATTTACCTGTGCCCAAGCATCAATGTGTAAACCTTTTTGTTCACCAAACCATGCATTTTTTAACTGTGTATAGGTGTCTTCTAGGCTATCGCCCACAGCAAATACAACATCATGGACTTCGGTATTGGCACGTGCATGGCGACCACCAAGCATGACCATAAATAGACTAGGCATTTTCTTTCCTTTCTTTTGAGATATTTTTTTATAGCTAACAGGCGATTCACGGAAACGTCATTCGCAATTGTTCGAGGTAGACCACATTTCGAGAGAAATATTTTTGCAACTCCATTAATCACATGAAAGTATAGGGCGAGTTTTGCGAATGACAATGCCTTTGGTTACTTTGGGCTTATCCAAAGTAACATGACAAACTCCTTACATTCGAGGTGTAAGCAGCAAGACTCCGTCAAAATACAAATAACGTTACATGACCAATAAGATAGATTTGACCAGAGTTTTCATTGGTAGGAAATATCTTACTTTTGTTTCGAATAAATTAAAAAATCATCTTGTTGAGCAGACATCCATGTCGCCTTCCCTTATTCATGTTTTGGATAAACTTTTATTTCAACAAAAAACGTGCTGAATTGCTTCAGCACGTTTTTAATATTTTACAACCTTCTCCAAAGAGAGAAGCTTCACATCAGAGGAAAATCACATCTCAACCATTTCCACACCATCAATACGTGCCACGGTCATTAAGTCTTTATCACCACGGCCTGAAACCGTCGCAATAATAATTTGATCCTTAGACATGGTTGGCGCAAGTTTTGTCACATAAGCCATCGCATGTGAACTTTCTAATGCAGGGATAATCCCTTCAATATGGGTTAAATCGCGGAAACCTTGTAAAGCTTCATTGTCATTGATCGCCACATAATCCACGCGGTGCATATCTTTTAAGAAGCTATGTTCAGGGCCCACGCCCGGATAATCTAGACCAGCAGAAATTGAATGCGTTTCAATGATCTGACCTTGTTCATCCGACATCAAATAAGTACGGTTACCGTGTAAAACACCGACATGACCTGCATTCAATGGTGCAGAATGTTTACCTGTTTCAATGCCATAACCTGCGGCTTCAACGCCATACATTTTCACATCTGGGTCATTTAAGAATGGGTAGAACAAGCCCATCGCATTTGAACCACCACCTACACATGCCACTAAGGCATCAGGTAAACGTCCTGCTTGCTCTTGAATTTGTTTGCGAGCTTCACGACCAATAATGGACTGGAAATCACGAACTAATTGTGGATATGGATGTGGGCCTGCGACAGTACCAATCACATAATAAGTTGAGTCGACGTTGGTCACCCAGTCACGCATCGCTTCGTTCATGGCATCTTTTAAGGTTTTAGAGCCACTTTCCACAGGCACAACGGTTGCACCTAACAAACGCATACGGTATACGTTCATGGCTTGACGTTTCACGTCATCTGCACCCATGAACACCACACACTCAAGACCTAAACGCGCTGCGATGGTTGCCGTTGCGACACCGTGCTGACCTGCACCAGTTTCAGCAATAATACGTTTTTTACCCGAAAGTTTTGCCAGTAAAGCCTGACCAATCGTGTTATTCACTTTATGTGAGCCTGTATGATTCAGGTCCTCACGTTTTAAGTAAATTTGCGCACCACCCAATTCTTTTGACCATCGTTCAGCATAATATAAAGGACTAGGACGACCTACATAGTAGGCGAGATCACGGTCGAATTCTGCCAGAAACTGCTCATCATCTTTCATACGAAAATAGAGCTTTTCTAAGTCTTCTAATGCTGCCATTAGAGTTTCTGACACAAAACGTCCGCCATGGATACCAAAATGCCCACGTTCATCTGGGTATTGGGTATAGTCAATCATATTACTTTGCTGATCCACGATGGACTCCTTGCATGAAGTTTTCTATAAGTTGTTGGTCTTTTATACCTTTAGCGGATTCTACGCCTCCGCTGACATCTACAGCATAAGCCCCAGTCGTCTTTATAGCGTCTTCAACATTAGTGGGGGTTAAACCACCAGCTAAAATTAAAGGAATATCAAGCTTAGGGAATTGCGACCAGTCAAAACTGTGCCCTGTTCCCCCTTTTAGTTCAGGATGCCATGCATCTAACAGTACTGCACTTGCCCCTGCCTGTTGGAAGCGTTGAACTTCTGCCACTACATCCAGTTCAGGTTTCACCTGAATGGCTTTATACCAACGACGCCCAACTTGTGTCGCAATCATCTGACAGTCTGCTGGTGTTTCATCACCATGAAACTGAATAATATCGAGCGCCACTTGTTTTAACACATCCGCAATGTCATCCGCAGTGGCATTCACAAAAAGTCCAACAGTTTGCACATAAGCAGGCACATGTTGAATCAATTCTTTGGCTTGAACTACACTGACATGGCGTGGACTGGGCGGGAAAAATACAAAACCAATTGCATCTGCCCCTGCATTGACCACAGCTTGAATATCTTGGCTACGGGTAATTCCACAAATTTTGGCACGGGTTCGCATAGATTATGACTCTGGCTCGACCCTATTTATAGCTGATCTATAAATAACAGGGCGAATCATTGTAATGCAATTTTTTCGCCTTGCGTAAAGTTCATCCTGAAAAATCTTTACATCGATTGTTTAATTCGCATACAAACCGTATACTGCGCCCAAATGCAATAAGTCATAGCCATATGCTTTAGGGAAGTTGGTGCAAATCCAACACTGCCCCCGCAACGGTAAAACGAAACGTATATCTTTATAAGTGCTTGCACTTACATCACTGCACTCGTGTGGGAAGATGGGTATACCAATATTGTTCGCAATATTTATATTTAAGTCCGGAGACCTGCTTATTGCGCCGTTTAACTCAATCATTCACGGGGGGTGAATGTATGGAGCCAGCATGCCAAATTTATTTCAGCCTACTGCTTTAGTGGGCGCAATCGCTATTGCGATGGGTTTCTCTACGTCTGTATCTGCGCAAGACAACACGAATGTTGTGAATGCTTCTCTAGATACTTTGGTGGTAACTGCAACACGTTCTGAAGAAAAAATTAAAGACGTCCCTGCACGTATTTCAATCATTGAACCACAAATTGTTGAACAATCTCCTATTGCAGAATTACCACATTTGCTCATGAGTGATGCTTCTATCGATATGATGCAATACGGTGGTTATGGTCAAGCAGCATCAATTTTTACTCGTGGAACAAATTCAACTCATACTCTTGTATTACGTGATGGTGTTCGCCTTAACACAGGTTCTGCTGGTTCTGCTTCACTAGCATTTATTGATACAACTGATATTAAGCAAATCGAAGTACTTAAAGGTCCTGCATCCGTTCTATATGGTACAGATGCAATTGGTGGCGTAGTCCAGTTAGTTTCTAAAACACCAGAAAAAACTGGGGCTTTTGTAACTGGTGAAATCGGTGAGCACAGTACCTATAAGTCTGTCATTGGCGCAGATTTGGCTGAGAATGGAATTTATGCGCAAATTCGGGGTCAACGCTTAGAATCTGACGGAACACAAGTTACAGACTTCAAGGATGCTCAAGTCAATGCAGGAGCCTATGATCAAAAAGGCTTTAGTGCAAAATTCGGTATAGAAAAAGAACAATATGCTGCATCAGTTGATTATTCAGAGAATCAAGGTACTTCTACCTATGTTGATGGTATCAATGATGCGAATTGGAATCTGATTGGTCTAAAAAATGTCTCTCAAGATTTTAAAAATGAAATCATTAATGTTAAAGGTCGTGTAAACCTCAGCGATAACTTTGCACTTCATGCTCGCTTATCTCAATTCAAAGATGATCTTGAGCAAAATGATTCTCATGATGCAATCTACAATACAACAAAAGAAGCTGAACTTTATAGTAAATGGCAATTTAGCCCTACTCAGAATCTCTTGGCTGGGGTCGCAACGAAAAATGTCGAATCTGACGTTCTTTCAGGTAGTGGTTATAATGCTGTGGACTATGACAAAGAAGTTGATAGCACAGGTTATTTTGTTCAACACCAATACCAATCTGAAAAACTACACACCCAATTAGGTGTCCGTGTAGAAGATCATGAGACATTTGGTACTCATACCGTAGGGCAAGCTGCTGCACGTTATCAAATTTTACCAGCTACTAGTATTTACACCAATATTGGTACTGCTTTCCGTGCCCCAACGAATAATGACTTATATGCATTAAGCTGGGGTGGAAACCCTGAGTTAAAACCAGAAGAAAGTGTTTCATATGAAATTGGTCTTGACCAACAACTTACAAATCACTTAACAATGGGATTATCTGCTTACCGTAATGAGGTTGATAACTTAATTACTTGGCAGAATGGTAAAAATTTCAATGTAAAGGAAGCAACTTTTACTGGTGGCGAATTCAACCTTGATTGGGCAAAAGATGAGTTATTTACAAATCTTTCATATGCCTATGTACAGCCAAAAGACAAAGAAACTGATCAAGATCTGCCTCGTCGTTCACGCCAAAGTCTAACTTTGACATCAGGACTACAAAATGAAGTGTATGGCATTAGTGCATCACTTTCAGCTAAATCTAGACCTAAAAATAGCACTATTTCAGGATATGCTACTGTTGATGTAAATGCATTCTGGAATGTAAATCCTAACGTTAAATTATTTACGAATATTCAGAATATTGGTGATGTTGAATACAAAACGACATCTTATGGTAGCGGATACTATTATGTGAATGGTGGCCGTCAAGCTTCCGCAGGAGTCACTTTCCGTTATTAATTTAACTTAAAGACTCAAAAAAATTTTAAAACAGCGCAGTTTATGGATAATGTTTTGACCGGCATTATCCTTTTTTTCATTTAAACCTAGGAAACATTATGGGCCACCGTTTAAGTAAAATTTATACCCGCACAGGTGACACAGGAACCACAGGACTTGGCGATGGTTCTCGTGTAGCCAAAGATGATCTACGAATTACCGCACTTGGTGATGTGGATGAACTCAATTCAACGATTGGTGTCCTGCGTGCTCAAATTAGCGCAAGCTCAATCACTGACAAAGCAATCTGGGATAAAAGCTTAAGTCTCATTCAGCATTGGCTTTTCGACTTAGGTGGTGAAGTGTGCATTCCCAACTATCATTTGCTACAGCCGGTTTGCATTGAGTTTCTTGAACAAGAAATTGACCGTATGAATGAAAACTTGCCCATGCTGAAAGAATTTATTCTCCCTTCTGGTTCTTTGGCATGTAGCTATGCACATCAAGCACGAGCAGTATGCCGCCGAGCAGAACGTAGCCTAATGTCGGTACAGACCCGTGATCTGAACATTCAAGCCACTGCATTAAAGCTGCTCAACCGCTTATCCGACTGGTTGTTTGTTGCCTCGCGCGCCTTGCAACGAGCTGAAGGTGGCTCAGAAGTACTTTGGCAAAAAAATATTAACGACACGATTTAAAAAACAACCTGATTGAGGCTAGATCATAAATCTTCAGTCTCAATCATCACTTTTGCTCTGTTCAAGTTCATTGAATCGAACTTTGATTTTTATCACTATTCAAACAATCCTATAGCGTTTAAATTTCTAAAAATAAAAATTCAAATACAAGTCAATGGACTGTGAAATTTCACATAACTCCGTAATAATCAAAATAGAGTAATCACTAAGCAGATTTAAACATGCAAATTATCGGACATCGCGGCGCACGGGGTGAAGCACCTGAAAACACCTTAGGTGGATTTCAATATTTACATGACTTAGGCATCCGTGCTGTCGAGTTCGATGTGCGCCAACTCAAAGATGACACTTTTGTGGTGATGCATGATGATAATTTTTTACGCACCACTTCAATTGAACAAAATCTTTATGCCTGTACAGCTCATGACTTACACCACTTCAATCAAGCTTCTATCTGGATGGATTGGCAACATGAAAATACGCCAACCCTAGAACAAAGCCTGAATATTCTGCGTGAATTTTCTCACCTAGAAGTAGAAGTGAAAGCCGTGAATGATTTTGCAGTCGCAGAAAAACTAATTCAAAGTTTAGAACACGCTTTAACAGGGTTTGAGCACAATGCAGTCATCACCAGTTTTGACTTGAAAATTCACCAAGCTTTACAACAGTCTAACTCGCGATTTAGACGCGGACTTCTGATTGAAGAAGACATCCGAGAACGTGCGATTGAACAAGCACTGGAATTAGGCTGTAGCCGTATTGGTTGGATGAACCAATTGGCAAGCGATGCCTTAATTCAAGCCACCCAAGCTGCAGGATTAAAGGTCAGTGTCTGGACCGTCAATGATGTGCAGCGTGCCAAACATTTGCAAACCTGTGGTATTGATGGTCTGATTACCGATTTTCCCAAAATGATGCTGCAACAGCTAAATTTGGACTAAAAATTGGTTCGAATAACAAGCAGAATTGACCCGAAATTAAGAGGAGTACAGCAGTTGACCTAAAGTACAATAGAAATATATCAAGCAACCAATAAAAATAGCGGATTGATTACGATAAATTCAATCTTAGCATGGTGTTATTCTGTTACTGTTTAGTACAATACAACTGTACAATAATGCTAGAGTACGAATGTTGCTCATGCTAATATGCCAGAATCTTAATCCTTACAAGTTGTAATGATTTAAGTTCTCAATTTTAACCTGTATCAGGTTTCTAGGAGTGCTGTTGGAGATGAATCCTCCCCTACCTCAAGCCCCAATTAACTGGATTGCAATTTTTGCACTGGTTTTTTTACCTATTGTTGCGGTTATCGCTGTTCCGCTCTATGCCATCAATCATGATTTTAGCGCAAGCGCGTGGGTCAGTATGATTGTGTTATTGGGTGTGAGTAGTTTGGGTATTACTGCGGGCTATCATCGCTTATGGGCGCATCGCGCTTATGAGGCGACATTACCTTTAAAAATCATTTTGATGATTATGGGTACTTTTGCAGTTCAGAACAGTATTTTATTCTGGTCTTCTGGTCACCGCACACATCACCGCCATGTAGATGATGTAGAAAAAGACCCGTACTCAATCAATAAAGGCTTCTGGCATGCCCATTTGGGATGGATGCTACGTGATTATCCAGCAGCAGCACCAAATTTTAAAAATGCGCCAGACCTACTGAATGACAAGTTGGTGATGTTCCAACATAAATATTATGTGCCTTTGGTTATTTTGGTACATGTCGGTATTTTATTACCTATTGGTTGGGCTGTAGGTGATATGTGGGGCGTGTTACTTTTGGGCGGATTAGTACGTTTAATCCTGAGCCATCATGTGACCTTCTTCATTAACTCACTTTGCCATATGTGGGGTAAACGCCCATATACGGACGAAAATACAGCACGTGACAACTTCTTGCTTGCGATTGCCACTTGGGGCGAGGGTTATCACAACTATCATCATATTTTCCAATACGATTATCGTAATGGTGTGAAATGGTGGCAGTATGATCCAACCAAATGGTTAATCTGGTCATGTTCAAAACTCGGTTTAGCGAAAAACTTGCGCCGTATTCCAAGCTTTAATATCAAAAAAGCTGAACTTGCGATGAAGTTCAAATACGCTGAACAAGACTTAGAAGTTCATGGTCTAAACGTTAATGACGATATCAATTCGGCTAAAGCTCGTATTGCTCAAGAGTACGATGCATTTACTCAAACCTTGAATGACTGGGCAAAGTTGAAAGAACAAGAAATTCAAGCCAAGAAAACCGCTGTGGCTGAAAAAATCCATCTAATGGATGAGAAACTCAAAGTTGAATTTCAGTTGGTCGAAAAGCGTTTAGGACATCATCGTGAGACTTTAACCAAGCTGATGCGTAGCATTAAAAAAGCACCTGTTTCACAGTAATTGCTGTCTAATGAATTGATCATTTCAAAAGAAAGCTCCGTAAGGGGCTTTTTTTAGCAATACATAAAACCTAAAGGAAAACCATATGGATATAATGAACATCCCTTTCGGCATCACCAACTGGGCAGACATACCAACCACCCGTCATACAGGTGATCAAGGTTATGCCTTGTGGCGCACTCAGCAATTTGACACGATTCGCGTGCGCATGGTGGAGTATTCGGAAAACTATCTTGCCGACCATTGGTGTTCTAAAGGACATATTCTGTTGTGTTTAGAAGGTGAACTCCACACCGAACTAGATGATGGCCGTAGCTTTACCCTCACGGCTGGAATGAGTTACCAAGTTGCGGATCAGGCCGAAGCCCATCGCTCATCTACCTCAAAAGGTGCCAAGCTGTTTATAGTTGACTAAAATAGTTGGATATATGTCTTAACACGAAAACTTTGCTATATTGATGGGATCATGGCTTATCCCTTGTGATCCTTCACTATGCAGTTCAATTCACGCTACTCCCTCCTTCCTTCAAAGCTTTATCACCATCAACAACCCTTGCCTCTGAAAGGGGCAAAAGCAGGCCATTTCAATGCAGCCTTAGCAGAACAGTTGCAATGGTCTGAAGAAGACAAACAGTCATGGGTGGACATTTGTAGCGGGCAAAAAACCTTTGCTGAGTTCTCGCCGCTTGCGATGGTTTATGCTGGGCATCAATTTGGACAATGGGCGGGTCAACTCGGTGATGGGCGCGGTTTACTGATTGCCCAAATTCTCGATCAAAAACAACAAACCATAGACTTACATTTAAAAGGTGCTGGTTCTACCCCTTACTCGCGTATGGGCGATGGGCGTGCGGTATTACGCTCGGTTATTCGGGAATATCTGGCAGGTCATGCCCTAAATGCACTGGGGGTTCCCTCTAGCAATGCAGTCGGTTTTACTTCATCTACCCAAGGTATACAGCGGGAGAAACTAGAGTTAGGCGCAATGATGCTACGCACATCAGACTGTCATATTCGCTTGGGGCATTTTGAGTGGATTAATCAGTATCAATCCGACCTATTGGCAGACTTTACCCAGAAATGTCTTGAATGGCACTATCCTGAATGCCTGCTAGCCGAACAACCCATTTTGGCATTTGCCACCCAAGTGGTTCAACGGACTGCGGTGATGATTGCCAAATGGCAATTGGTTGGTTTTGCACATGGCGTTATGAACACCGATAATTTGAATATTACGGGTTCAACCCTCGATTTTGGCCCTTATGGCTTTATGGAACGCTTCCGCCCCAATTGGATCAATAACCACTCCGACTACCAAGGCCGCTATACCTATCAGCAGCAACCGAGCATTGGTCACTGGAATTTATGGACATGGCTAAATAACCTCATTCCGCTTTGCCCTCAAGACTATGACAAAGAACAATGGAAGCAAGACCTTGCCACTTGCCTAGAACACTATGAACCAACATTCTTGGAGCACTATAAACTAGGTTTAAGTCAGAAAATGGGCTTGCCTCATTTCCATACTGACAGTTTTGACTGTGCCGTGGCCTTCTTACGGATTCTACAAACCGAACAGCTCGATTACACGCAAAGCTTTATTCGTTTGCAAAATAAACAATATGAAATAATCAAAGACGATTGTCTCGACCGCCGTCAGTTTGAAAGTTTCCTTGCGCAGTACGAGCAGATTCGTGCCAATCAAGACACAGCAGAACTGGATGCAGCAATGCAACAAGCCAATCCAGTTTATATCCTGCGCAATCACATGGCGCAAAAAGCGATTGAACTGGCTGAACGGAATGATTTTTCAGAAGTCGACCGACTGTTTAACTTGCTCAGTCAGCCTTTTACACAACAGCCTGATTTAGAAAATGCTGAAGATTTAGCCCCATTAGCAAATGATGTGCCTGAAGTGATGGTGAGTTGTTCGTCTTAAGATTGTCGATTTCCTCTACACGGTTATCCACATTTTCTGTGGATAACATTGTGATTATCCACAGGAAAACTTCATTTATCCTTAAAGCTTAATCTTCTGGATACTCAAAACGATAGCCAACACCATACACAGCTTGAATCCATTCATGACGGTTGCCGGTCTCTGCCGCATCCGAAATTTTTCGACGTAAGTTCTTGATATGACTATCAATTACACGGTCTGCCACATCAAAACTATCTGGATTAATATGGTCTAATAATTGTACGCGTGAATAAACTTGTCCCACATGTTCAAGGAACAATTCCAATAGGCGGAATTCAGTTGGGGTTAAGTTGAGGGTCTTTTGTTGATACCAAATGCGTTGTTGTGCTTTATCTACCCGAAATAAGCTGTTTTCTTCAGGCTCAGCTTTACGCTCTAAACGGCGTAAAACTGCTTGTACACGCGCCACCAATTCTTTCGGGCTAAAAGGCTTACACACATAATCGTCCGCCCCCATATTTAAGCCCAGCACACGATCAATTTCTTCTGTTCGTGCAGTCACCATAATAATCGGCAAGTCAGATTGCTCCCTGACCTTACGACAAATAGTGAGCCCGTCCATACGTGGCACCATCAAGTCTAAAATCATCAGACTGGGTTTACGTTGCATAAAACTGTCATAGGCTTCCTGCCCATCATGGAACAGGCTCACTTCCAGACCTGCTGCCTCTAGATAATCACGGACCAATTGAGCCAGTTCAACTTCATCTTCAACCAGCATAATATGCTTCATGAATATTTCCTTTATGGTTTCATTTGTTTGGGAAAAGTGAGTTTGCAACGCAAACCACCCAAGGGTGAATGTTCAAAACCTAAACGTCCACCGAGTGCCTGAGCAATCTTACATGAAAGTGCCAAACCTAGCCCTGTTCCACCTGTGCTTCGGGTTCGTGAATCATCCACACGATAGAATCGCTCACCCAAATGCCGCAATTGTTCATCGGTCAAGCCATACGGGCTATCATCCACATACAGGCTCCACGCTGTTTCTGTTTGCTCAGTGTGAATCTGGATTTCGCCACCCAATTCAGTATAACGAATGCTGTTGCTGAGTAAGTTGACCACAATTTGTTTGAATCGGTCTGTATCTAATTGTAAGACTGGAGCATCACCCTGCACACTCACATTTAGATTCGCCTGTTCAAACTTCGGTTTGAAGTTTTCCACTTCTTGCACCACCACATCCCACGGATTTACAGCAGTAAAATAACACTTCAATTGCTGTGCATCGGCTTGAGCCAAATCGGCCAAATCTTGAGTCAATTTTTTCAAACTGCTCACTTGACGCATCATGGCATCCAAATGTTCTGGTGTGGCTTTACGAATGCCATCTTGCATGGCTTCGATTTGCGCCTGTAACACAGCCAATGGCGTTTTTAATTCGTGCGAAGTATCAGCCACCCATTGACGACGTGACGTTTCATGTTGATTTAGAATTTCAGCCAATTGATTCAACTCATTGGACAAATCACCTAATTCATCATTACGGTTAATTTTGACTTGATGTTGATAATTGCCTTGAGTCAGTTCACGTGTACCATTCAATAAGCGCTGAATCGGTTTCTTAAAATAAGTTGCCAGCAATAATGCAGCAATTAGACTGGCTAAAATGGTCAAACCATAGACCAAGAACAAATAGCGCTTTTGATTACTAAAGAAGTTGATACTTAATGCATCATCCTGATCCAAGACCGGCTTTAACCCTAAATAACCCACCACTTTGTCATCCACAATAATCGGGCGATAGGAAATTTGATCTGAAGAGGGTTCACCTACCACAAATTGTCGTTTGGCATCATATAAAGATAACCGTGAACTCAAGCCCAAACGGTCTGGCATCGAAATAAATTGCTTTTTCTGATTGCTATTTTTTAACTTATTCTGTGCTTGACCTTCTTTACGATCAGGCGGTCGAAAAGCATTTTCATTCGATTTTAAAGGAAATTTTAAACCTTCAAAGGGTTGGTATTCAGAAGGTAAATTTAACTCTAACCAACTTAATTCCTCTTGGTCGAGCAACGGTTTTTCCTGATCTGCCCGTGCCAGCGTTGGTGGTAAATTCACAAAAGTGTGTTCTTCAAAATAACGCTGCTGTAAGGCAATATCGTATTGTCGACGTAACCACCAATGCGACAGTCGATCGTAATCATCAGGGTCGGCCTGCCCCTCAATTTGTAAAATCTGAGCTTGTATGGCATTGCCCCAATCATGATAAACCGTGTACACCCCTGCCAAGTTGGAAATCAGATGATCGAGCTTTTGCATTTCGACATCTGCCACATACTTGGTGAAGTTTTTTTGCATGGTCCAGTGCAACACCCCTAAACTCAGTGTGATAATCACCAAGGTGGTTAGCAATACAGTCAAGAAGAGGCGTAGCGCAATCGGGACACGTCGAGTATTCAACAGTGGTGCTCGGTTGTTATTTTGTTAGCACTATTGTAACCAACCTATTTTCAAAAAACCCTCCATTGTTTCTTCATCTTTATTATTTAATCTTTAAGCACAAATTTAATAATCGCGGCTGGGGTAACTTGTAATGAACTTGACCAAAAAAATTGTATTAGCAACCTGTGGCGTTTTAAGTGTTGCTGCTTTAACGGCTTGTCAATCACACCCAGAACCACAAGAACAATCTCATCGTATGATGGATGGTCGTCATGCAGATCGTATGACGCCTGAACAACGTGCCGAACATAAACAAATGCGTGCTCAACACAAAGAAATGTTCAAACAGATGAAACAGGCTTGTGAGGGTAAAACTGCTGGACAAACTGCTCAGGTGAAAGCCGGTACACAAACGATTGATGGTCAGTGTCAGGTGGTGTTCCAGCCTGATCAAAAACGCGGTCATGGCATGCGTATGGGGCAACCTCCTATGCAAGGTGATGAAGGTATGATGCGTCCACAACGCGGTGACAAACTAACCGATGCACAACGTCAGCAAATGGTGCAGCAATACGATCAACGTTTGAGAGAAAAACAAGCCTTCCAACAAGCCGTAGAAACTGCATGTAAAGGTCAAGCAGATGGTAAAGTGGTGCAAATTAAAGCAGGTGAACAAACCTTATCGGGTAAATGTGCGGTACGTTTCTTCCCGAATCAGCCGCAACCGAATGCCATGCCTACAGCAAAACCAGCAGCATAAGCAGATTTACAACAAAAAAGACGCCGCAAGCGTCTTTTTTTATGCCTAAATAGCAACATAACTTTTTACGTTTTTTGACTATTTGTATCATTAAAAAAAACATAAAAACGTTTACACTCAATGTACTTATAAAATTCAAGCCACCTTTTTTTGACTTTACAGTCACTAAGAAATGGGGGGCAAGTGCTTGTACCTTATAACAAGATGTTGCACGATTAACTTGTACTTAAAAACGTGTCATTGAAGGCACGTCACCATGTTTATTAGGATTATAACGCTGGTTAAAACCAGTATTGAGGAAAACCGACATGCCACAATACAAAGCGCCCTTACGTGATATGCAGTTCGTTTTGCATGAATTACTAAATGCTGAACAACATTATGCAAAACTTCCTGCTTTCCAAGAAACCGTAAGCCGTGAATTGGTTGACCAATATTTAGAAGCTGCGGCAGATTTCTGTGAAAATGAATTGTCTCCAATCAATCAAAGCGGTGACCGCGAAGGTTGTACTTGGAATGATGGTGTGGTGACGACACCAACTGGTTTTAAAGAAGCGTACCAAAAATATATCGAGTTAGGCTTCCCTTCACTTTCAGCAGAAGAACAATACGGCGGTCAAGGTTTACCAGTTTCTTTAGGTAACGTGATTTCAGAAATGGTCGGTACTGCAAACTGGGCTTGGGGTATGTATCCTGGGCTTTCTCACGGCGCAGTCCGTACTTTAGAACACCATGGTTCTACAGAACAGAAAGACGCTTACTTACCAAACCTTGTATCAGGTGTTTGGACAGGGACCATGTGCTTAACTGAATCTCATGCAGGTTCTGACTTAGGGATTATCCGCACTAAAGCTGAACCAAATGCTGACGGTAGTTATGCAATTACAGGCGAGAAAATTTTTATCTCTGCTGGTGAGCATGACATGGCAGAGAACATTATTCACATTGTACTTGCTCGTCTTCCTGGTGCACCAAAAGGTACCAAAGGGATTTCACTCTTCATCGTGCCAAAATTCAACTTAAATGCTGATGGTACTGTGGGTGAGCGTAATGCGGTACGTTGTGGTTCTATCGAACACAAAATGGGTATTCATGGTAACGCAACGTGCGTCATCAACTTTGACAACGCAAAAGGTTACTTGATTGGACCTGAAAACCGTGGTCTAAACTGTATGTTTACCTTCATGAACACAGCACGTATTGGTACTGCTGTTCAAGGTCTTGCTGCATCTGAAGGTTCATTCCAAGGTGCGCTTGCATATGCTAAAGATCGTTTAGCAATGCGTTCACTTTCTGGTCCTAAAGCACCTGAAAAAGAAGCAGATCCAATTATTGTTCACCCAGCTGTACGCAACATGTTGTTAACGCAAAAATCTTTTGCTGAAGCAGGTCGTGCATTGGTTTACTTATTGTCTTTCCATGCTGACATCGTAGAGCAAGGTGCAACTGAAGAAGAGCGTAAATACTCTGACAACATTTTGTCGTTGCTTACTCCAATTGCAAAAGCCTTCTTAACTGAAACAGGTTCTGAATCTGCAAAACACGGCGTACAAGTGTTTGGTGGTCACGGTTTTATTTCTGAACATGGTATGGAACAAATTGTTCGTGATACCCGTATCGCTTGCTTATACGAAGGTACAACCGAAATTCAAGCTTTGGACTTGTTAGGTCGTAAAGTTTTGGGTACTCAAGGTGCAATGTTGAAAGACTTCACTAAGATTATTCACAAATTCTGCGATGCCAACAAAGACAACGCTGCAATGAAAGAATTTGTTGAACCGCTTGCTGCACTCAACAAAGAATGGGGCGACCTCACCATGCAAATTGGTATGCGCGCTATGCAAAACCCAGATGAAGTCGGTGCTGCTGCTGTAGATTACTTGTATTTCTCTGGCTACGTCACGCTGGGTTACCTCTGGGCTCAAATGGCGTTGGTTGCACAGCAAACACTTGCTGCGGGTACCTCAGATGTTGACTTCTACAATGCCAAAGTGACCACTGCACACTTCTACTTCAAGAAAATCTTGCCACGTGTTCGTTCACACGTTGATGTGATTGCTGGTGGTGTAGAGCCATTAATGTCATTAGACGCAGAACACTTCGCGTTCTAACCATACTTTAATATTGCTTGCAATGTTAATTTAAGAAAAAAGGACTGGTCGGTTTTGACGGTCCTTTTTTTATGTAATCAATGCTAAATTTAATTCTATCAATAATACGTGTGAATGCGTGTTATTCCACATTCAGCACATGATGTATACAACAAAGGTGAACTAACTATGCCAATTTATAACGCACCGCTTGCAGATATGAAATTCATCTTAAATGATGTTTTTAACGCAGAACAATTCTGGCAGTCGAACGAAAATCTAGCGCATTTAGATGCTGCGACTGCAGAAGCTATTTTGGAAGAAATGGCAAAATTTGCGCAAAATGTAACGCTTCCGCTAAACCGTACAGGTGATGAGGAAGGTGCAACTTATAATAATGGCGCAGTAACTACACCTGCTGGTTTCAAAGAAGCATTTAAGCAATATGCCCAAGGTGGCTGGATTGGTTTAGGTGCAGAAGAAGAATGGGGCGGTCAAGGCATGCCAAAAATGCTGACTGTGCTTTCTGACGAAATGCTATTCGCAACCAACCCTTCTTTCATGCTTTACCCATTACTTTCTGTGGGTGCTGGTATGGCACTGAACAGTTATGCCTCTCAAGAGCAAAAAGAAACCTATTTACCTAAAATTTACTCTGGTGAATGGTCAGGCACCATGTGCTTAACAGAACCCCACTCAGGTACAGATTTAGGTATTATCAAAACTAAAGCTGAACGTAACGAAGACGGTACTTACAACATTACGGGTACTAAAATCTTCATTACTGGCGGTGACCACGACTTAGCTGAAAACATCATTCACTTGGTGTTGGCGAAAACTCCAGATGCACCTGCGGGTTCACGTGGTATTTCATTATTCATTGTGCCGAAATTCATGGTAAACGAAGATGGTTCAGTGGGTGAGCGTAATGCTGCTGGTCCAGGTTCAATCGAACACAAAATGGGCATCAAAGCCTCTGCAACTTGCGTCATGAACTTTGATGGTGCAAAAGGTTACCTCGTCGGTAAAGAAAACGAAGGTCTTGCAGCGATGTTCGTCATGATGAACTACGAACGTTTATCAATGGGTATTCAAGGTCTTGGCGCATCTGAATTTGCTTACCAAAATGCAGCACAATATGCGACGGATCGTTTACAAGGTCGTAGCGCTTCTGGTGTGAAATCTCCAAACAAACCAGCAGACAGTATTTTGGTGCATGGTGATGTACGTCGTATGTTGTTAAACGTACGTGCCAACAACGAAGCTTCTCGTGCATTTGCTGTGTATGTGGGTCAGCAGTTAGACATCACCAAATTCTCGACTGATGCGGCAGCGGTGAAAAAAGCCAATGACCGCGTTGCACTTCTTACACCAATTGCGAAAGCTTACTTAACTGACACTGCATTCCAAGCAACGCTTGATGCACAAATGTGCTTCGGTGGTCATGGTTATATCCGTGAATGGGGTATGGAACAATGTGTTCGGGACCTACGTATCGCACAAATCTACGAAGGAACCAATGGCGTTCAATCTCAAGACTTGATCGGTCGTAAAACCATTAAGTGTAACGGTGCCTACATTGCAGAATACATCGAAGAAATCCGTGATTTCGCTAATAGTTTAGATGCGGACTTAAACTTCATTAAAGACGCAACTTTGGATGCAGCGACAGAAATTGCCGACCTGACTCAATTCGTGCTTGCTCAAGCGGCTGAAAGCGTAGAATTCCCAAATGCAGCAGCAGTAGACTACTTACATGCTGTGGGCTTACTCAGCTTCGCTTATATGTTTGCTCGCATTGCCAATGCAGCAAAAGACAAAGATGGCGAGTTCTTCCAAAACAAATTGGCACTTGCTCAATACTTCGCACAACGTATTCTTCCAGAATTAGACATGCGTATTGCTAAAGTGAAAGCAGGTTCTGACTTGATTATGAATTTCAGTGAAAATTACTTCACTAGCCAAGCATAATCCCTAAGTGTAAAAAACGCCTGCTCTGTCAGGCGTTTTTTTATGCCACAATATTCATGTGCATGAAATTTGCTTATGATTGAATAAGTTGTTATTTCAAATAATAGGAGGTAAAGATGTCTGAACGAGATACTAAAGTGGTTAAAATTGAAACCCTCCTCGACCGATTAGGCAATTTAGCAGTTGAAAGCTTTCACTACATTGCCCTATTCATTATTGGCTGTATGGTGGCATGGTCCGCCGTGCATACCGTAATCGAAATCCTCACCGTCAAACAATACGCCACCATTGACGATATTCTGTTGTTATTTATCTATTTAGAATTGGGTGCCATGGTTGGCATTTATTTTAAAACCAATCACATGCCTGTCCGCTTTCTGATTTATGTGGCAATTACCGCCCTCACCCGTCTTTTGATTTCAGATATTCAACACGATCATAAAGCCGATATGGACTTGGTGATTATTACAGGTTCAATCTTGATTCTTGCGCTGGCCATTTTAATTGTGCGTTATGCGTCATGGACGTTTCCTTCCGTCATGCGTGATAAACATCAAGATCAACCCTTACCTCAAGGTAAAACCCCGCGCCCTGAAGATGATGAATTGGCTTAATTGAATCTTGTAAATCTAGCTTACCTACTTTCGAGCATGACCTCTGTGGCTACGTTCAAATCGGAAGTTGGTAAGTTTTTTCTCTATCTTGGGACTAACACATAGCGACCATTTTCAAAGATCCAGTACATGTTTTGTGGCGGTTCAGGTAAGCCTAAACGCTGCCAATCATTGATAATCCGATAATTTGAACTTTCAATGCGCGAATTGGCATCACCAAAAACATAACTGGTACTTTGATGATTGTATTGAGTATAAGTAGGCGCCTGTAAATTAATACTGACATTGGCTTGTGGTCGATTCCAATTTGGTGGCCGATGATCCTGTGGCGGATAAGGTCGGTTTGGATAAGGCGGTTGCGGTGGATAAGGTCGATAATTCGGGCGTTTGGTACTGGTGCCCTGATAGTTTGACCAGCCATTGGCATCTGCGAAGGCAGAGTTAGAACTCAGCATCAAGATGACTATCCCACATGCAAAACAGGACTTCACTTTCATCTGCTGCTCCCAACGATATTTGTTGATATTTTAACCTAAATTTATACCCAAGCATGCATAAAAATAGCAGGCTGGGCAAAGATTTGTACAGGATGTTATTCCTGCTCTGAATGTGAATTTTGATTGCTACGCTTTATGTTAAAATAATTTTTTTCATGGATTAGGTGGAACATTGTGGCGGAATTGAACTTTGAACGACTGCATCAATTTTTCTCAAAAGTACCGAGCGTACAAAAAAGATTAATCGACTCTTATGGAACAGATGGTCAACATGCGTGGTGGTTTAAATTCCAAATTAATGTCGATCATCCTCTTGCATGGCAAACCGTTCAAGAACTAGGACATGTACTGAATTACATTTCAACCAATGAACGTTTACCAACGCAATTTCTTCCAGTTTCGCCTCCACCTTATATGAATGGTGAAGCCAAGGAATTTCTGGCGTGGGTCATTCAATGTAATCACCCAGATTTTCCACCCGATGTGGTTTGTGACTGGCTTGAAGCCCGTTTACCACAACCTGTCGAAGATGAAACGCAGTGGAAAATCAAAACGGATTTACATGAATTAGACAATATGACCGACAAAGAGCTGGATCAAATCATTCCGCCAAATCCTCAGGTATAAACAACACCCCCTCTCAATTCCTGATCTAAATCAGGAATTTCCTCCCTTTAAATAAAGGGAGGTTAGCAGGGATTAAAAATTAAAACGTCGATAAACCACTCCATTCCATAAAACGATACAACGCATATTTCAACTTCGAGTCATCCGCATACTGGGTATAGTCCACACTCATTTGTTTCCCTTCAAGGTTTGACCATGCTGTATTAAAATACTGATTCGCATCTTGAAACACTTGGGCCTGAGTCGAACCCAATACACGCAAGTCTGTCTCTAAATTATAATTTTTAATATTTCTCGCAGTAAAATTGGCTGAACCTAAAATCATCTCACTGCTATTCGCACCCCGCTTCACAATCATTTTACTGTGGCATTGTTCACCTTGGGTATTACACCAACGCACAGCTATGCCCGCTTCATGTAACTCAGATGCCACCTGACGGTTTGGAATGCCATTTTTTTGACGTCCAAAAGCATCTTTATTCGGGTCAAGTAAAACCCGCAGTTGCACACCACGCTCCTGTGCTGCAATAAGGGCTTGAATAATTTGTCGTTCAGATAAATAGAACATTGCCAAATCAATCTGATCGTGTTTTTTTGCAGTCGTAATTAAGTTTAACGTCGCATCTAAAATTGCTTGTTCCGTCAAGACTTGCACTTGGGGTTCTGTTTTGGCGGCTTCAAACTCACCCAGAATAATCACAGGCATGTCACCACCAGACATTCGACCGACCGCTTGCTCAGTCTTTAAAATATCGATGGCGGTATTTCCCGTCACCACTAAAGCGATATTAGAGTGTCGTGAACTGCCATCATGTGGGTTCATCGAAGTAACTAAAGCCTTCCACCCCTGTGCAGTATCCACCACCAAAGTTTTACGATGATTGGCTTTAAAATTAAACAAATTAAAATAACTGCGTAAGGTAATTGGTTCTTTACCGAATGGATTTGGCAACCAACCTTTTTCAGGATTATTGCCTGCATTTTGACAGCATAAATACCAGAAACCTGACCAAGTTGGATTTGATGCCCGGAGTGGACGCAAATCGGTTTCAATCACATCAATGCCTGCCTGACGCAGTTGACGATAATGTTCAGGCGCTACGCCACCATAGACTGAATTAATGGGATCGGTAATAAATTTAATTTCAACCTGCGGAAACTGGCGACGTTTCGAAATTAAGGCATCGGTTAATTGTTGGGTTAAAGCTTGCTGTTGTAGTTTCGACTCACCCACTTCTTTATTGAATAAAAACATATCCAATACAATGGTGGTTTGGGCTTCATCAATCATTTTTAACATTTCATTAAAAATGACATGCTGTTGCTGCTGTTTGCCATCACGGGTTAAATAAGTCTGATCCGCTAAAAACTTCACTTGGGCATGCCGTAGTTTCCCTGTGTAATTTAAACCTTCGGGTAATGGCTTTAGCGTATGATAAATCCCTGAAGCCAAATAGCCCAGTGCCAAGAAACTGACAATCACCGCAACATAACGCTGCGGTGTCCAATTTAATTTATGATGAATTTTTCGGAAAATACGCATAAGAAAAAACCTAACCCAATAGGTTCAGGCTAGGTTTTCTTGACACATTTTTCAAGTGGCTTTGTGTGACATCACCTTGAATCCATTCAAAAAGCTGATAGTTCCTTAAAAACCAAACTCCAACCCAACTGTGAAGTTCCGCCCCATTTGTGGAAGTGTCGATAAGAATGACGCGTGGTTATATACGGTTTCATCTAACAGGTTATTGGCCTTGGCATAAACCCGATAATCTGTTTTATCCGAAAGGCGGGCGGCATAAGCTAAACCCAGATTTACCATATTGTAGCCATCAGTTTCTGTTTCATAGACTGCAATTTTGTCTTGCTTGAAGGCACGGTAATATTCCGCAGTTCCTGAAAAACCATCACCAAAATCAGCGTCAAAACGTGTTCCTACACGGCCACCAGGAACACGTGGTGCATCCCCTTCAGCATCAATTTTTCCACGCACATAGTCACCAAATAATGTGGCGGTATAAATTGGCGACAGTTGATAGGAGATTTCCCCTTCAGCCCCATAAAAGCGTGCTTTATCTTGCGTATATTGAATTAAACGAAAATCTTCATAACGATCCAGAGTTTGCGCATAAATATAATCATCAAACCAGTTATGGAACACATGAACATGATAGTTCAGTCGATCAGTATCGTAATGGAAACCCAATTCAAGGTTATTCGATTTCTCAACAGCTAAATTTTCATTGCCCAATTCATAGGTATTGGTCGCCAGATGCTTACCTTGTGAATACAGCTCCTGCGCCATCGGTAAACGTTCTTGATGAGAGGCCACCAAAGACAATTTATAATTCGGTGCAAATGCCCAGTTTGCTGCACCTGAATAGGAAAATGCGTGATCGTCATAATCTTTTTGTGGCGAATCAATATCGATACTTTGCTGATCAAAACGTGCTGCCAGTTCAAAATGCACATCGTTCCATTGGCGATGCTCTAAAGCAAACACACTCCATTTATCTGTGGTACTTGGCCCAGAAAATAACGCTTCTTCTCCCGTAATATCGAGTTTTTGGCGACCAAACTGCGTGCCAATTACCCCTTCCCATGCCCCAATCGGGTTATGCAGCAATTCTAAACGCGTGTCATAACCTTCGCTTTTAAAGGTTGTGGCAGCTTGACCTTCTTCAATTTCATCATGTTGATAATCGGTATAACTTGCTTGTACACGTAGTTTTTGGAAGCCTGCAAATGGGTCTGCCAACTCACTTCTAAAATCATAACGCTCGGATTTTAGATCGACCCAAGGACCAGTTTCATGTACGTGCTCGTCATGCGCTGAATCATGTTCGCCATGTGCTGAATGATCATCTTCATCCTCTCCACAGCCAATCAGTACATTTCCTGATGCTTCACAGCTTTCATATTCATGATTATGACCCGGCAATCCATATTGATCTTGACGATTGGTATAAGAAATTCCCGTAAAACCACGATCATAAATCCACGACAGTCCTAAAGTCACATTTTGAGACTCCGCAAAAGTGTTATCTACGCGATGTTCTTTTTCACCTTCATGAACATAATCTGGGGCAATATAATTATTTGCATCGCGTTTTAGGCCTTCAACACGTAATGCAACTTGATCCCCCAAACCAACTGTTACCCCTGCTGTAGCTAACTTTTCATCGTTGCCCGTGTTGTAACGTACACCAAGTTTTCCTTCATAGCCGTTCTCTGGCATCTGGGTGGGAATTTTATTGTCCGTGACATTAACTAAACCACCCACATTTCCAGCACCATACAATAAGGTTGATGGGCCACGTACAATTTCAATTTGCTTGGCCAAAGTGGGATCAACCGTCACCGCATGATCGGGCGATAAAGTGGATACATCCATGGTTTCAGAAGCATTTGCCAAGACTTTTACTCGTGCAGCATCTTGTCCTCGAATCACGGGGCGACTGGCACCTGGACCAAACTGATTGGAATAGACCCCGACCTGATCACTTAGTGCTTCACCTATGGTGGTACCGCCTTGTACCAACTGATCGCTCTTAATAACATTATCGGCAGCAGAATAATCCACTGCGGTCTGTACCAAAGGATGTGCTGTCACTTGAATGGTTTCTAATTTTTGCGTAGATTCATCATCTTGTGCAAATGCAGAAGGTGCGATTACCGCAAGAATCGCAACGGAAAGTAAATTCTTATGAAATAACATGAGTCAGGTTTGGTCTGGTGAAAGCTATTAATTGTTATAATATAACATTGCAATTATTTTGCAATAAAAAACAGAATCTACATGCTAAGTTCTTTATCCTGTTTGAGCGCAATATCCATTTTATCGCCTTATTTCGAATTATGGGATTAACCAGATTTCATGCCCTTTACCCTGTCTCATGCCGTTCTCGCACCTCCTCTTGCTAAACTCAGCAAAGGATATTTACCCACTGCTGCCCTCTCGATTGGTTGTATGACGCCCGATCTGATACGGCTTTTTACCCAACAAGATGGCGGAAAAACCCATCTGTGGAATGCTTTAATTTATCCGAATTTGGCAATTGGACTGATTTTTTGTCTGTTCTGGTATTTACTCTATCGCCCTGTGTTATATCGTTTTTTAGGATTACAAGATCCATTACAGCTCACACAACTCAAAACAAGCATGGGTTTTATTGTAGGCGTTGTCATCAGCATTTTGGTTGGGGTAAGTACCCATCTCATTTGGGACGGCCTGACCCATGTCGACTTCAGAACCTTTGCCTTTCATGATTTCCTGAGTCAAAGCATCTCCCTATTCGGGCAGAATTTTCCTGTGCATCGTGTGCTTCAAATTGGCACATCAATCGCTGCATTACCCATTCTTGTTTGGATGTGTATCCATTATTTTCAACAGTTTCGACAAAGAGAAAAAGTTTCGCTCAAGATTAAGCTCTATGCGTGGAGTTTATGTGGCTTAACGTTGCTGAGTGGTATTTATTCAGTTTGGGATTATGCTCGTTATTTTTCTCATGAAATCTGGGTCGCAGACCTTTACTATTTTACCGGGCGAAGCATCAATGAATTTAGTCAAACCGCTTTAGTCATCTTCAGCGCAGGCTGTCTTATTTTTATGTTCTTCGATCAAAAACAGTATTTCAAATAACCTTTTGTTCCCGAATTTTGCACCGAAACGTCCTGAAATAATGTGGAATTTGGATCTAGTCCTTGTGACAAAATCATCAACGAGGCATAATCCTTCCTTTACAGGCGGTACGCTGTTTACGTATGCGCTTCCTTAACCCATATAGTTGGATTTTATACGCTATGATGCGAACTCATTACTGCGGTTCTTTAACCGAAGCCCAAATTGATGAAACAGTAACCCTTTGCGGTTGGGTACATCGTCGCCGTGACCACGGTGGTGTTATCTTCCTCGACATGCGTGACCGTGATGGTTTAGTTCAAGTCGTTATTGATCCAGATACTCCTGAAGCATTCGCAACTGCGGACAAAGCACGTTCAGAATTCGTATTAAAAATTACAGGCCGTGTACGTCGCCGTTATGAAGGCACAGAAAATGCCAATATGGTGAGCGGTCAAATCGAAGTTTTGGGTAAAGACATTGAAGTTCTTGCTCAATCTGAAACTCCGCCATTCCCTTTGAATGACGAAAATACCAATATTTCAGAAGAAATTCGTTTGAAATATCGTTTCTTGGATATCCGTCGTCCAGAAATGTTAGAGCGTTTACGTTTCCGTTCTAAAGTGACTAACTTAATTCGTAATTACTTCGAAGATCACGGTTTCCTTGACGTTGAAACACCAATTTTGACCCGTGCAACGCCTGAAGGCGCACGTGACTATTTAGTGCCAAGTCGTGTTTCTAATGGTAGCTTCTACGCGCTTCCACAATCACCACAATTGTTCAAACAGTTGTTGATGGTGGGTGGTATTGATCGTTACTACCAAATCGCTAAATGTTTCCGTGACGAAGATTTGCGTGCAGATCGTCAGCCTGAATTTACCCAAATCGACGTTGAAACATCGTTCATGAGTGACGATGACATCATGGATTTAATGGAAGGCTTAACGGTTAAAATGTTCAATGAATTATTGAATGTAAAATTCGATAAATTCGAACGTATGACCTATGCAGACGCGATGCGTGACTATGCCTCTGACAAGCCAGATATGCGTATTCCGTTGAAACTGGTTGATGTTGCAGACTTAATGCAAGACGTTGAGTTCAAAGTCTTCGCTGGCCCTGCAAAAGACCCGAAAGGCCGTATTGTGGCTTTACGTGTGCCTGGCGCAGGTTCATTACCGCGTAGTGCGATTGACGAATACACTAAATTCGTTGGCATCTACGGTGCGAAAGGTTTGGCTTACATCAAAGTCAATGAACTTGAAAAAGGCATCGAAGGTCTTCAATCTCCAATCGTTAAATTTATCGAGCCAATCGTACTTGATCTATTGAAGCGTGTTGGTGCTGAAAATGGCGACATCGTATTCTTTGGTGCAGATAAAGCGAAGATCGTAAATGACGCGATGGGCGCACTTCGTGTGAAAATCGGTCATGACTTGAAACTTGCAACTTGCGAGTGGGCTCCGCTTTGGGTGGTTGACTTCCCAATGTTTGAAGAAACTGATGATGGCAAGTGGACCTCTGTGCATCACCCATTCACACTACCAAAATCAAGTGTTGAAGAAGTGAAGAACAACCCAGGCGCTGCGCTTTCTGTTGCTTACGATATGGTATTGAACGGCACTGAAGTCGGTGGTGGTTCACTACGTATTTATACTTTAGAAATGCAAAAAGCCATTTTTGAAGCATTAGGTATTGGTGAAGAAGAAGCAGAAGAAAAATTCAGCTTCTTACTCAATGCATTACGTTATGGCGCGCCTCCGCACGGTGGTTTGGCATTTGGTCTTGATCGTTTGATCATGTTAATGACTGGTGCATCTTCGATTCGTGATGTGATTGCATTCCCGAAAACCAAGACTGCTGAATGCCCATTGACGCAAGCACCTGCACCAGTTGAAGCAAACCAATTGCGTGACTTAGGCATTCGTTTACGCGAAAAACAAAAAGCTGAAGCAAAAGAAGCATAATCTTTCGCTTCACTCAAAACCCTGCCTTGTGCAGGGTTTTTTTATTTTTAATGAACAACTTTTTTGGACATTGTATTTTTACAGATCATTGCTATTTTTCTTTTGAACTTTTTCTTAATCACGCTTAGAGTAAGCAACGATAGCCTATATTCTGTTGCAACAGTTCTTGCCTTAATTATTCTATTTAAAAATCCATTTTGTTCTTAAGATGCTCTTCTTTTTTTGATTCTATCTATCATAGATTTTAAGTTTCTTTGCAAAATTTTCTCTTACCCTTTCTTGTAAAAAAGATGCTTGAGTCAAAATATGGCTATTTATTTCCTGCTTAAATTTATCGCAATTTTACCTTTGTCATTTTTACAAAAAGTCGCGCTTTGGATTGCCTATCTACTCTTTCATACAAACTCCTCCATCAAACGAATTACAGCGATTAATCTCCGATTGGCCTATCCAGAATTAAATGAAATAGAGTTACAACATCGGATTCGCCTTAGTATTCAAAGTCAATGTCTCACCTATATCGAATTTGTAAAATGCTGGGGAATGTCACCTCAATACAGCCTAGACTTACTCAAAAATATTCATGGTGCAGAGCTCTTAGAAAAGGCTTTAGCCAATCAAAAGGGCGTGATTGTGGTCGTTCCTCACTTTGGTTGTTGGGAACTGTTAAATGCTTGGTTAAATATTTATACGCAACCCATGATCATGTACAAACCTGACAAAATAAAAGGCGTGAATCGGTATATTTTAAATGCCCGACAGAAATTTAATGCCACCTTGGTACCAACAGATGAAACAGGAATACGTCAAATTTTTAAACATCTAAAGCAAGGTGGTCTGACTGTCGTTTTGCCTGATCATTTACCTAAAGCTTCTGGCGGAATTTATTCACATTTTTTCCAGCAAAATACACTATCGGCAACATTGGTTTCGAAAATGGCGGCCAAGACGCAATGCAATGTCATTGGCTTAAGCTGTATCCGTAATCCTGAATTATCCAGTTTTGATGTATATTGCACCGAATTGCCTCAAACAATTCTTTCAAAAGATTTACAACAATCTGTGGATAGCTTAAATCTTGCAATGCAAGAGATGATCCAGCTCGCGCCCGAGCAGTATATCTGGTCATACAAACGTTTCAGGAATTGTTATGGCAATGTCAATGTTTACTGCAAACAACCCACGATCTGACTTTTTGTAGATTATAAAAATGAAAGCTCAAATTTATATAAATTTATATAACATTGAGCTGATTGTTTTTATTCATTTGAGATCAATTCTGAGCAGTGGCATAATAGCCGCTGTTTTTATGTTGATAGATGAGCAAGCTTATGGCTATGCGTCCTGAAGTCCGCCGTCGTGGTCTGGTGGTAATTGTTTTTGCAGTCGTCCAGTGGTTATTCATGCGCTATATTCTTGCCAATGGTTTATTTAACTTAGACACCTCTGACCGTATTCTGTATTTCTGTGTGAGTAGTTTAGGTGGCGCCTTTGCGATTTTTGTCGGTTTGATTTATATGGTATTGAAAGGGAATGCTGACCGAAATTAATCACACCAATCATCACTGGTTTTAAGCTATACAATTTTACTGGTGGTGATAATACTCGTTATAAAATATGATAGATAAAGCTTTTAATCTTATTTATTTGTTAATATAAAAGGCTTCTGATCTTAATCATTATTATATTTCCAATCCACAAATGATCCACTTTACTAGGGCGTGTCCTTATTTGGCTTTACACCAAATGAACATACAAGCAATGTAAATCATAGACTGATAATTTCGTGCCAGCTTATCAAATCGGGTTGCAATCGCTCGAAAATGTTTTAACCTCGCAAAGGCATTTTCAACT
>NZ_QETG01000017.1:0-85202 GCF_003105055.1 Acinetobacter sp. AM
GCAGACTTCATATGTGAAGTCTTTAAATTATCTAAAGCATGTAATGTATCGTCAATGTGTGTATAAGTCCTATTATAAAAATGCTCAGAGTCCTCCTTTATTTCAGAAGCTTGAAAAATCAAGAATCTCGCGTATGTGTACTCATTTCGTAATTCATCAAAATTTGAATGAAATACTAATGATTCTTTTAAACTTAAAGTACTATTAATCTTTTGAACCATAGATGGAAGACCTAACACGTCTTGAAATACTATTTCCTCATTCAAAAGATCATTCAAGTCATTAATAAATAATTTATTCTGGGCAACCCAATTTAAATAACGTGATTCAGTTTTTGTACTTGTTTTTTGTTTATATTCTATTAAATAATCAAATTCATTTTCTTTAAAGTTCTGCTCATACCATTGATGAAAAATATACAATGAATGATCTTGTTGAAGTGATATTTTTTGCTCTTCTTCTAATTGGTCAATATTTAAATATGCCTCTAATATAAAATTGTTTGCAAAATAATAATGAATAAATTTATGAGAATCTTCATATAATTGTTCGGTTCTAAACAGAATATCCTTTGCTTTAGATACTATTGCTACAGGATTTCTATTAATCTCGATTGCTTTATCCCAATAATATTGAGCACAAAAGCTTCGCCCTTGCGAGGAAAGAAAATTACCTAAATTTGTTAATACATCAGAAAGTAAACTAATATTTTTAGTTTCATTTCTTAAAAAGTAAACAGATTTTTGATACAAATTAACCGTATTAATTAAGTTTTTTGAATACCATTCTTGATCGCTATACTGATAAAGACCAGAACTACAATTCCCCAAAATATAATAAAAATATCCTTTGCATGTATCATTTTCGAATGCAAAAGATGTTTGCAAATGCGTATTCAATAATTCAACTAGCTCTGCCTCCCTATTTGTATCTAATAATAATTCATCTGCCAACTCAGCTAATGCATTTAGTTGCTTTATATTTAATTTAAACATTCTAATTAAATGTGAGGTTGATACTATACTTTCTACATGAATTCCAACTGAGTTACAAATTCTTCCTCGGTGGAATAGATAGTATTTAGTTATAAAAAAGCCGATGCATTTGCATCGGCTTTTTTCACATCATCGGCTAAAAACCGATTTTGCTAAACTTAAACAGTTTCAAGCGCAGCATTCAACGTTGCACTTGGACGCATTACAGCAGTTACTTTCGCTGTATCTACAGCATAGTAACCACCGATGTCCGCAGCTTTACCTTGAACAGCAGAAAGCTCCGCAATGATTTTGTCTTCATTTTCAGCAAGTACTTTTGCAAGTGGCGCAAACTTCGCTTTCAACTCAGCATCTTCATCCTGAGCAGCCAAAGCTTCAGCCCAGAACTTCGCTAAATAGAAATGGCTACCACGGTTGTCCAACTCACCTGTACGGCGTGATGGAGACTTATCATTGTCCAATAACTGACCAGTTGCTTGATCTAAAGTCTTCGCAAGAAGTTTAGCCTGAGCGTTATTTTCTTTAATGCCCAACTCTTCAAGCGAGACTGCAAGCGCCAAGAACTCACCTAAAGAATCCCAACGTAAGTGGTTTTCTTCTACGAGTTGTTGTACGTGTTTAGGCGCTGAACCACCCGCACCAGTTTCGTACATACCACCGCCCGCCATTAACGGAACGATAGACAACATTTTCGCTGAAGTACCCAATTCCATAATTGGAAACAAGTCAGTCAAGTAGTCACGTAAGATATTACCTGTTACAGAAATCGTATCTAGGCCACGCGCTACACGTTCAAGTGTATAACGCATTGCACGTACTTGAGACATGATCTGAATGTCTAAACCAGTAGTGTCATAATCTTTCAAGTACTTTTGTACTTTCTTGATGAGTTCATTTTCATGTGGACGGTACGGGTCAAGCCAGAAAATTGCAGGCATGCCTGAGTTACGTGCACGATTTACTGCAAGTTTTACCCAGTCACGAATCGGTGCGTCTTTCACCTGACACATACGCCAGATATCGCCTTCTTCCACGTTCTGTGACATCAACACTTCACCAGTTTCTAGGTCAGTGATGTTTGCAACACCCGCTTCAGAAATTTCGAAAGTTTTGTCGTGTGAACCGTATTCTTCAGCTTTTTGCGCCATTAGGCCTACGTTTGGTACAGTACCCATAGTTTTCGGGTCAAAGTTACCATTCCACTTACAGAAATTAATCATTTCTTGGTAGATACGCGCAAAAGTTGACTCAGGCATTACTGCTTTACAGTCATAAGGTTTGCCGTCAGCGCCCCACATTTTACCGCCACCACGGATCATTGCAGGCATTGAAGCATCTACAATTACGTCGTTTGGAGAGTGGAAGTTTGTAATGCCTTTCGCAGAATCAACCATTGCAAGCGCAGGACGGTGTTCTTGACAAGCATGTAAGTCTTCGATGATTTCTTCACGTAAAGACGTCGGTAAAGTTGCGATCTTCTCGTAAAGACCAGCCATACCGTTGTTTACGTTAATACCCAGCTCATCGAACAATTTGCCATGCTTTTCGAATGCATCTTTATAATAAATCTTAACGCAGTGACCAAATACAATTGGGTGCGATACTTTCATCATGGTTGCTTTAACATGCAATGAGAACAAAATACCTGCTTCACGACAGTCTTCGAGTTGTTTCTCGTAGAAGTCACACAGTGCTTTTTTGCTCATGAACATTGAGTCAATGATTTCGCCATCTAAAAGCGCAACTTTTGGCTTAAGTACAATGGTTTCACCAGACTTAGTGATCAATTCCATTTTCACGTTACGCGCGCGATCAAGCGTCATCGATTTTTCACCATGATAGAAGTCACCTTCTTCCATGTGTGAAACGTGAGTTTGTGACCATTGCTTCCACTCGCTCATAGAGTGCGGGTGTTTTTTAGCATAGTTCTTTACTGCAGCAGGTGCACGGCGGTCAGAGTTACCTTCACGTAAGACAGGGTTTACAGCTGAACCTAAGCACTTACCATAACGTGCTTTAATCGCTTTCTCTTCTTCTGTTGTTGGGTTCTCAGGATAGTCAGGAATCGCATAGCCTTTTGATTGAAGCTCTTTGATACATGCTATTAACTGAGCAACAGATGCACTGATATTTGGAAGTTTGATGATGTTTGTGTCAGGATCTTGTGTAAGACGACCTAGTTCTGCAAGATTGTCTGGCACTTTTTGCTCTTCTTTTAGGCATTCAGAGAATTCTGCAAGAACACGTGCGGCAACAGAGATATCCGTTTTAACGATCTCTACACCAGCAGATTTAGTAAAGGTCTCAATGATCGGCAGTAGCGAATAAGTCGCCAACAATGGCGCCTCATCAGTCAGTGTGTAAATGATGTTTGACTTTCCACCAGCCATATATAGCCCCTTGTGTTAAATTGAGTATTGAGAACTAGACTTTTGACCCAGTCCTACGAACCGATTGCTTGATTAAACCCTGAGAGTATCGGCCTTCAACGCTTATCAGTCAACGATATATCTTGTGATAACGACATTTCGTCAGAAAATACCCAACAGTTTATGTGGTTTTTTTAAACGTTTTTTAAAGTCAATCATTTACATATAGAACAAAATATCCCCCTGCACTATTTATTCTTGTTGTTATTCTTTCAAATCGCTAATGTTCATATGCAATTCAATATATGGCGATGCGATAACCAATTCATCTTAAATTACAATCTATTTCCTCCTGAGTCTTGAATATTTGTTGAACTTTCAAATTTCTCATTTTTATGAAAACCACTTGATCAGGCTCTATGATAATGCTAATTATGATTCAAATTTAATAAAAAATTAAGCAATAGCGTATCAAAAAAGGATGAAACATGGACACTATAAAAGGACATACATTATTTAACAATGATCAGGTGATGCAAGACATTGGTGCCCGCTTGGTCGACTATAGAGACTGTTATGCCAAAGTGCAGCTCTTGGTTGAAAAACGGCATACTCAAGGGCATGGTACTTGTCATGGCGGAATTATCTTCACTTTAGCAGATGGTGCTTTTGCCGTAGCTTGCAATACAGGTGATTACCCTGCCGTGGGACAGCACTGTAATATCAGCTACATTAAACCTGGACAGATAGGCGATGTACTCACTGCAACTGCGGAGTTACGCTCCCAAGCAGGTCGTTCCGAATTTTACGACATTCAGGTGGTGAACCAAAAGCAAGAAACAATTGCAGAGTTTAGAGGTGTATCACGGATGTTGGTTCCAACTAAAAAAGAACAACCATAACGCTGAGTTGGCTCTGCATATCCATTGTTCATTAATGTTCTGTCGCTTCTGGTGACGGTTACATAATGAAATGTTGATCTCTGATTGATTGTTTAAAATCAATCTTTTTTAAGCTTTAGGATCAATCAGATGGTTAAATATTTCTTGCCAATTGTTGGACTTGGCCTCTCTTCTTTCTGCTTTGCACAAAATCCCTTAAGTGTTCATGTACTCAATTTAGACAATGGTTTACCGTCTACAAATGTGAAAGTCGTACTTGAAACGCAGCAAAACAATCAATGGGTCGAGATCAATTCAGGTACGACCAATGAACAAGGTCGAATTACTGAGCTTTATCCCAAAGACACAGCTTTACAGAAAGGCATCTATAAAGTTACCTTCAAAACAGGTGACTGGTTCCGTCAAAAGAATCAACGTTCATTCTTTCCAGAAGTTCCTGTGGTATTTGTAATTGATGGCTCACTTGATCATTACCATATTCCACTGTTAATTAGCCCTTATGGTTATTCTACTTACCGTGGGAACTGATGCTTCAAAACTGGTTTTGAATGCAATATAAAAAACGATGCTTTACAGCATCGTTTTTTAAACTCTATTTAAACCCGACAGCTTAAGCTTTTAACCAGGCATCTGCCTTCGCCTGATCTTCCACTTTTAATTCCACAGTGGTTAAGCCAATTTCACCAGCTTGAACTTCAAATTGCATCAGCTCATCACGACGGAAGGCAAAAATAGTGAACGTCTCTTTACATTTTGCATATTGCGCCAAAAGCTTTTCACTGGCTTTTAAGCCATCAATCGCAAGGATCACGTCGTTAGCTGAAAGACCTGCTTTCGCAGCAGCACCATCACGGCGAGTTTGCTGAATCAGTACCCCTTCTGGCTTGTCTACAACTTTCATGCCAAACGGCAATGATTTGTCATTTTTTAAACTATAGCTTAAGCCAAATTCTGGGAATAATTGATCAAGCGGTAATTCATCGACTGTATTGATTAAATGGTTAATTTGTTCAATCCAATTGTCACCTGTCAACTCATTACACAGTTCAACAATCGTGCGTTCGTGTACCTGTATACCCTTTTGCGCATTTTCATACAATTTGCGCATTAAAGCATCTAAGCTTGAACCCCGTAAACGCAGACCTAAATCTAGACACAATGCGACTAAACAACCTTTGTTGTAATAGCTGGTGCCTGCGTTGTTCGAGTTTTCATCCTGACGATAGAACTTGACCCACGCATCAAAACTGGATTCCGCTACGCTTTGCACATTACGACCAGGGTTCTGTAGATAACGATCAATCTGGGTTTTTAATAACTTTAAGTAAGATTCTTGTGATACCACGCCACTGCGTAGCAAAATCAAATCATCATAATATGAAGTAAAGCCTTCAAACACCCAGAGCAAAGTGGTGTAACTTTCTTTATTTAGGTCATAATTAACCAAATTTTCAGGACGAATAAACTTGACCAACCACGAATGGAAATATTCATGGCTGCACAAGCCTAAAAAGCGCTGATAATCTTCCGAAGGTTCTACAGGTTCATCAACTTTCGGCAAATCACTACGCGGTGTAATTAAACTGGTGCTGTTTGGATGCTCTAAACCACCATAGCTATTGCCTGTTGCCATGGTCATAAAGGTATAGTTGGCAAACGGTGCCGAACCAAACATTTTAATTTCAGTGGTACAGATTTTTTCGATGTCCTGCTGCATACGCTCGGCATTCATGGCATGTTGCCCTGAAACCACAAATTCATGCGCGATGCCTTCAACATTGAAACTAAAACGAGTTTGCTCTGCCAACTCAAACGGTGCATCAATCAGTTCTGCATAATTTTTGGCTTTTAAGGTATAACGACCTTTGACCAAACTTTTAGATGCCAAGCCTGTTGCCAATTGGAAATGTTTTAATTCATCAGGCAAGAACAGTTCAACTTCAATTTCTTTTTCTTCCTGACCATCTAAACCTAAACAGGCACATGCAGGATTGACATATAAACGGTTCTGATCGACATAAGCACCACGTACGGACAAATCATAGGCATAGACATCATATTCAACCGTAATAAATTCATGATCCGTGTTGAACAAACGCCATTTATTCTTTTCAAATTTCTGAATTTTTAGAATGCGCCCCGATTCATCATACGCGCGCACAGATTCGATGTGTTTAGAAAACTCACGAATCAAGTAACTACCAGGAATCCATGTTGGGAGAGAAAGGACTTGAGTTGGGTTTGCCAAAAAACGCAGTGTGACATGTACAAGATGCTGACGATAATCGTCAAATTCGATTTGATAATGCAACATAATAGGCAGTTCAAAATAAAATAATTAATCTTAGCAGCTAGCTTAGCATTTTTTTCTAAACCGATGCAGAACTGTGTTATTTGTCTGCAACTCGGACTAGCCATCAAGTTAAAAAAGGCATAGCATTCCACTAGTTTTGTCAGTTTCTTGCTGATGGATTAGCTTGATAGGAATACCTTTGAAACGTTTCATTTACCTCCTCGCTTTATTTGCTTTGCTCTGCACTTCTTTTGCAAACGCAACACTCCTTAACTTAGTTCCCGAAAGTGTTCAAGCCGAATCATGGACGATTTTAGACACCCAATCTGGACAAGTGATTGCTGAACATAATAGCCATGCGCAGCGCGCACCTGCTTCATTAACAAAAATGATGGTCGGTTATATTGTGCTGAAAGAAATTCAAGCAGAACATTTGCGTAAAGATGAGGTACTCACAGCCACACCTGTAGTGAAAACAGTCATGTGGGATGAATCTCAAATGTACCTAAAGGAAGGCGAAAAAATTTCGGTAGATCAACTTCTGGCAGGCTTAGTTGTGATGTCGGCAAATGATGCGGCCGTGACACTTGCCGAGCGTATTTCAGGCAGTATTCCAAAGTTTGTCGAACGTATGAATCAGGAAGCAAAAGCGCTCGGTATGAAAGATACTCACTTTCAAAACCCAGCAGGCATTACTATGCCAGAGCACTATTCATCTGCAAATGATTTAGCACAATTAGGACAAGCGATCAGTAAGCAAACGCCAGACTATTTTTATTATTCCAAGCAACAAAGTTTTAGCTATAACCAACGCTTCCACCACGCAACTAATTTAGTCCTGAAAATGGACCCTACCGTTGATGGTTTAAAAACAGGCTATACCAAAGCAGCGGGTTATAACCTTGCCCTCACTGCAAATCGTCCAACCATGAACCCTGATGCACCAAATCGTCGTCTCGTGGTTGTGGTCATGGGAACCAAGAGTGCTGCAAAACGTGCAGAAGTTGCCTATGACCTGATGAATTTGGCATATACCTACACACGCAACGAAGTTGCAATTAAGGACAAGCAACTGATTGCTGAGCTACCTGTGGTGAAATCCACACTGAAAATGTTTAAAGTTCAAACGCAAGCACCTGAACTAATTACAACGTCGTTGTATGATCAACCTTATGCGATTGACTTAAGTACCTACGATAAGGCCAATCAGCGTATTATGCTCAATACAGGTGATGGCAGCTTACATCCAATTAACCCTTTGGCAGAAACAAAAACACATTTAAATATTGAAATGAATGAGCATGCTTTGACTGCTCCGTTGGCGAAAGTCATGCAGTTGGCAACCGTACATGTTTATCAGAACAACCAACTGATTCGTACGATTGCAATTGAAGATGATGTTCAAATTGAAGAAGCCAATGTATTTGAGCGCTTCTTCATCTGGTTAAAACACATCCTCCCATTTTTTGGTTCAGATGATTTTAAAGTGAAAATTTATCCACTCCATTAAAGTTAAATGCTTTAGTTTGGTTTATGTAAGTTGTTGTAACTTGTAAAACAATTCCAACACAACGAATAAAAGAAGATGGCATGTTAAGCCATCTTCTTTTTTTTAATAATAAAATAGGTCGGTCAAAATGAACGAACTACATAAAATTGTGATTGTCGGTGGTGGCGCTGGAGGGTTAGAGCTGGCTACTTTATTGGGAGAACATTTTGGTAAACAGGCTAAAGCCAAAATTATTTTGGTTGACCAAAACCTAACGCATATTTGGAAACCGTTATTACATGAAATTGCAGTCGGTACACTGAATGCCCACAGCGAAGAACTGAATTATTATGCTCATGCAGCGCAACATGATTATGAATTTGTCTTAGGTCGCTTTACTGAATTAGATCGAAGCAATAAAAGTATTTTATTAGAACATCCACTTTCTGGTGCGAACGAAGATCAGCATCACTATTCCCTTCGCTATGACACACTTATTTTTGCCCTCGGCTCTACATCGAACGACTTCAACACAGAAGGCGTACGTGAACATTGCCATTTTCTAGACAGTCGTGCACAAGCCGAGCAATTTCAGCAACAACTTTTGCACTTGTATGTGGCCGCACAAACTCAGTCTTCGCCCACGGATTTGAATATTGCCATTATTGGCGCGGGTGCAACTGGAGTAGAATTGGCGGCAGAACTGGTACAGAGTACACAAAGCTTTCATCAATATGGGCTCAATAAAATCGACCTCAAACGAGTAAAAATCGCACTCATTGAAGCTGCTGACCGAATTTTACCTGCACTGTCAGAGAAAATATCGCAACATACTTTACGCGAGCTACATCATGCCAATATTCAAGTTTTGACCCATAAGCGGGTCAGCAAAATTGATAAAAAACACATTTATTTCGCTCATGGTGCCAGTATTCCCGCAGATCTAAAAGTTTGGTGTGCAGGGATTCAAGCGCCAAAAGTATTTCAACAATTGACGGAATTTGAAAAAGATCATTTAAATCGTTTAAAAGTCTACGCGACCATACAAACCCAAACAGACCCGAATATTTTTGCTTTTGGTGATTGCGCACATTGTCAACCCATTGCCGATGAACCTGTACTTGGACCTCGCGCACAAGTCGCGAGTCAACAAGCGCATTTCTTGGTGAGTGCAATGTCTGCACGAATTAAAAACAAAGCACAACCGATGTTTAAATTTGCAGATAAGGGCTCCCTAGTGTCATTAAGTCATCATAAAGCTGTAGGAGAATTACTCGGGCAAGTGAATGTGCAAGGTTGGGTGGCGAAATCACTCTACATCTCGTTATATCGTATGCATCAAGCAACCTTACATGGATATACCCGCACAGCTTATTTTATGGCAAAAGATGCAATGAACAAAAAACTGGCACCTAATATTAAATTGCATTGAATTTTTTCAAACTGCCCTTATTAACTTTAAAATGTCGTAAAAAAGTACAAATTGCAGAATTTTTGATGAAATACAGTCAACAAATTCTGCTTTTCACTTTATGATGTACCCTTAAAAATTGAATGGATCAATAACATGACTGCTATTGCAAATAACCACGTGGTTTCTTTCCACTACACATTGACTAACGCAGAGGGTGAAACTCTCGACCAATCTCAAGGTGAACCACTTGCATATTTGCACGGTGCGGGCAACATTATCCCTGGTTTAGAAAAAGCGCTTGAAGGCAAAACAGTAGGCGAAAAATTTACTGTTAACGTTCCTGCTGCTGAAGGCTATGGCGAATACAACCCAGACCTAGTACAAGAAGTTCCAGCGCAAATGTTCCAAGGCGTTGACAACATTCAAGCGGGCATGCAATTCCAAGCGCAAACTGATGACGGCGTTCAAATCGTTACTGTTAAAGCAGTTGAAGGCGACAACGTAATCGTTGATGCAAACTTCCCACTTGCTGGTCAAGACTTAACTTTCGCAGTTGAAATCGTAGAAATCCGTGAAGCTTCTCAAGAAGAATTAGATCACGGTCACGTACACGGTGCGGGTGGTCATCACCACTAAGATCGAAAGATCAAAAAAGGGCAAATTTAACTTTGCCCTTTTTTACACCTAGTGTTTTATTTTTATACATCTCATCCTACTGAATTTTAGCAAATCGTTTTAGAATCAAGATAAGTTGTTTATTCAAGTACTAAGCTCATGCAATTGATTTGGTTCCGACAAGACTTACGTATACAAGACCATGCTGCTCTTTGGTATGCCACGCAAACTGACTCCTGTATTGCTGTGGTTATCTTGTCTCCCGAACAGTGGGCTATTCACCATGATGCTCCTGTTAAAATAGATTTTTACTTACGTCAATTACATTCATTAAAAGAACAACTCCATCAACTCAATATTCCTCTCATCATTCACCAAGTGCCTTTGTGGAAAGATATTCCTCAAGCTCTACTGGATTTGAGTACAACATATGCAGTAGAAACGCTTCATGCCAATATTGAGTTAGGTGTGAATGAGTTAAAGCGTGATAGCGAAGTTCAAAATCTACTCCAGCAACATAAAAAATCATTAGAACTTTATCAAGATCGTACGCTTTTCCCAATTGGTTCCATCCGGAATAAATCACAGCACCCCTATCAAGTCTTTGGTGCATTTAAAAAATATTGTTATGAACAATTCAGTTTGAGTCTACCTCAGTGCTACCCGACACCTATCGCTCAAGCACCTGTTAATCTCATGGTAGATAACAAGGTTCCTAAACTCACTGAATTATGGAGCAATACACTTGATGATGATTTTGAAACTCAATGGCCTGTCGGTGAAGACTATGCCTTACAACGCTTAGATGATTTCATTAAAAACAAAGTTAGCTACTATCATAATGAAAGGGACTTTCCTCATTCACAGGGTACCAGTCAAATATCAGCTTATTTAAACATTGGTATGCTTTCCATTCGCCAATGTATTCAAGCTCTATTCAGAGCGCAACAAGGACATTTCCTCCCTGAAAATTTAGGACAGCAAACATGGTTAGATGAACTGCTTTGGCGTGAGTTTTATCAACATATCCTGTATGACTTTCCGCAGGTATCTAAGCACCAACCTTTCAAAGCAAGTACCCAATATATTCAATGGCGTGATGCACCTGAAGATTTAGCGGCATGGCAACAAGGACGGACTGGCATCCCGATTGTTGATGCAGGAATGCGACAACTGCTTGCCACGGGCTGGATGCACAATCGTGTCCGTATGATCACTGCAATGTTCTTATGTAAAAACTTACTGATTGACTGGCGGCTTGGCGAACAATGGTTTATGCAACATTTAATTGATGGTGACTTAGCTGCAAATAATGGCGGTTGGCAATGGTGCGCATCCACAGGTACAGATGCTGTACCCTATTTTCGGATCTTCAACCCAATTAGCCAATCACAAAAATTTGATGCCAATGGCGACTATATTCGCAAATGGCTACCCGAGTTAGCCCATCTCGATGCCAAAAGTATTCATGAACCATTTGCCAAAAATGCAAACTTAAAACTGGATTACCCTCACCCTATCGTTGATTTAAAATCCAGTCGTCAGCGGGCAATTGATGCCTTTAAAGGTATCTAATCCATTTAGCTGATAAAGTACACTAAAGTTTCTTTATCAGCATTTTCAAACTGTTGCCCATCGTAGGCAGAAGAATATGGAAGTGCTCTAATAATAAACAATTTATACGTGATTTTTCATGTTATACTTCACTCAATAATCTACCCAGCTACATTCTTTTCGAATCTGGTCTTTCTATAACCAGATTCTTGCTGACTTAATTCCTAGATTAAATAACTTGATATCTCCTCGGACTAAAACGTTGTCCTGATCAAGTTTGCTTTACTTACATTGAGCAAATCTATCTCACAAGTATGATCTTGCCCAAAGATTTTGATTGGCGATATTTCGCTACTCCCAAAAGTCAGATCTTCACATGAAGAATGCTGTTTTGTTGACTTGCGCTATGCTTGCATACAACAACATGAAGTGTGGTTAGCTTTGATGAATTTGAGTCAGTTATGAGCCATTCATCAGATCTTATTTGACTGAATCATAAGTCTAATATGCACTTAACTGTGCATATACAACTTCGTCAATCGGTACATCTGTATATAAAGTATCTAGCGAACAAGGCAATAAAGGGTAGATGAATCTCTTTTTTTTCCTTCAATGAGGTGCTTATGCGTACATTTCTAGTGGTTTTACTCACATCATATTACTTGGTTGGCTGCCAAGGAGCTGTGACACCTCCTCCACCGTCTACACAACCACTTATTCAAGATACGCCAAGTGGCTGGGTTGGCTAAATTAAAAAGCCCCTTTGTTTTAAGGGGCTTATTTTTAAGTGGTGCTTGATAAAACATTCATAAAGAACCACTCAAGCGTGATCTTCAGATTTTTAAGCTGCTTGTTCATCACGCTTAAAGACCAACTCACCTTGCATTGAACTGACTGCATCAAAATAATAACCATCGGTATTGAAAGATTTTAAATCTTCTACGCAATTCAATTGATTCTGAATGATATAACGCGCCATTAAGCCACGTGCTTTCTTCGCATAAAAACTAATGACTTTGTATTTGCCATTTTTCTGATCTAAGAATACAGGCTTGATAATTTCAGCCTTCACTTTACTTTCTTTCACAGATTTATAGTACTCATCCGAAGCCAAATTCACCAACAAATCTGAATTTGCCTCTTCTAAATCAGCATTCACCAATTGCGTAATCTTGTCACCCCAAAACTCATATAAATTATGACCACGCGCATTGGCTAATTTGGTGCCCATTTCTAATCGATACGGCATCATCAAGTCCAAAGGACGCAATAAACCATAAAGACCAGACAACATACGTAAATGTGTTTGTGAAAATTCCAAGTCTTGCAAAGTTAAATCGTAAGCATCTAAACCTGTATAAACATCGCCTTTAAAAGCAAAAATGGCCTGACGAGCATTGGAAAAATTAAACTCAGGTTGCCAGTCACGGAACCGAGCTACATTTAATTGGGCAATTTTTTCACTGACACTCATTAAACTGGCGATTTCTGAAGCAGATAGTTTACGACTTACGTCTATAAGTTGTTGTGAATGCTCTAATAGTCTTGGTAAAGTGTATTGGTCAGTTGGAAGTGCAGATTCATAATCTAAAGTCTTAGCAGGAGAAATTAAGGCAAGCATATACAATTTGATTAAAAAATAATTAAACAAACTATAACAGTAGACTTATTTTTTTTCCAATCTGTGTTTTTACTGATCATAATCGGTAAAATAGCGGATTCTCCTGCTATTAATCCATTTATCTTATGTCCGAGCAAATTTTCATTCCCGGTCCAGTGGGTCAAATTGAAGTTTTCGTTGATTATCCACAAGGCGAAGTGAAAGGATTCGCGGTAATTTGCCACCCTCATCCATTGCAAGGCGGCACGCCACAACATAAAGTTCCAGCACTTTTGGCTCAAATTTTAGCTGAAAATGGCTGTGTGGTTTATCGTCCAAGCTTCCGTGGCTCAGGTCAGAGTGAAGGTGTTCATGATGAAGGGCATGGTGAAACTGACGATGTATTAAAAGTTATTCATCATGCGCGTTTACAGCATATTGGCTTGCCTTTTTATGCGGGCGGCTTTAGCTTTGGTGCACATGTCATGGCAAAATGCTACGATGCTTTACCAAGTGAACTCAGATCCATTCAAACTATTTTGTGTGGTTTGCCGACTGCGACTGTTGCAGGTGTTCGTCACTATCAAACGCCTGATCTTAAAGGTGATATTCTATTTATTCACGGTGAAGCCGATGATGTAACTTTACTCTCAGACATGATTGCTTGGGCAAAGCCACAGCGTCATTTGGTCACAGTTTTACCAGGTGCGAATCACTTCTTTACTGGGTATTTAAAACAGTTACGTATTGCGATTTCACGTTTCCTGCTGGTTTAATCTGCAAATATCAAGAAAGAAATCATGATCATTCAAGATGGTTTCTTTCTTGAACCTATACTCTCACTGAATATTACTCGTTATATTTGATCTACTGGATTAAAATCTTGAATCGGTCTAACGGATGCTATTTCCTCTTTTCACAATTCATTCCTATCCTTATTGCAACACTTTTATTTGGCTAAGATACCAATTTATCTGCCTGAATTTCTTGATTAATGCATAATTAAACACTCTTCGATTATCGACATTCATGCAACATGGAGTATTGCTTTACAAGTTTATTTTCTGATATCTTTTTGGCATTTTATGCACATCATTATTTAAATAATTAATTGTACAATCAATACTTTAGCTCGCTATAGCTTTCCACTTTTAAATTTCAAAACTACGGTCAACAATTCTATGAAAACATTTTTTGGGGCAATTTTACTTGCTTTAGCCACTACATCAAGCTTTGCACAGGATATTACTGGTACTTGGCACTTTATTGATGACAAAACAGGTGAGCCTAAAGCTCTGGTAAAAATTGAAAAACAATCAAATAACACGTACGCAGGTACTGTTCTCAAACTGACCCCACGTCCTGGTTATACGCCAAAAGAATTTTGTACTCATTGCCCTGCACCGTATACCAACAAACCAATTATCGGCATGAAAGTCATTACAGGCTTAAAGACGAATGATCATATAAATTATAGTAATGGTAAAATTATTGACCCTGTTTCTGGAAAGATCTATAGCTTAAAAGGTAAGGTTAGTGCGAATAGTAAAAAGCTCTTTTTACGTGGCTATTTCGGTGTTTCTGCTGTAGGTCGTAGTCAGACTTGGTTACGTGTGGAATAAGATCTGTTTTGCATACTATCGCATTTGGTATTCTTTAAATCAAAGGTACCATAAATGATCTGAGTGCTAAGTCATACGTAATTTAGCACTTTAAAGTCATTTGAATACAACGTGCTGCTAAAATTTTTCGATCCAATTATAATCTTTATCCACATGCCCATCACTTAGCCGTAATTCAACATAAGGGCATTTAGCATGTTCTAACTTATCTGATAATATTGTTACGTCTACTACTTCTAATTCTCTTTTATAAAATGCATCTGTCTGTGGCTTAGTCAAGCCATAACGAAGTAGCCCGCAAGAAATTGGCTGTAAATCATCTCGTTTAAACATTTCAACTTGTAATGTATTTTCTATATCACCAACATGATATTCAGTTAACGATGCAACTGCAACATAATGTTCAGAACATAAAATTTGAGGGCTAAATACTTTTTTATTCAGAAAATTAATTTTTTTATTTTCAAATATAAAAATATTATAAGATTCATTTATCCATTCACATTTTTCAATTAATTTTTCTGGTGCTTCAAATTTTTCAAGAGATACAAAACTGCCAAATTTTCTATTTAAAGAAGATGAATCCAATTCAAACACTGAATTCAGTTCTTGCTCATACTGCTTAGGTTCATATGTACATCCATCATAGCCACCATTTGCCAAAAGAGTTTGCTGATATAAAATATGTTGATCTGCTTTACGAATAAGTTGAATAACCGTATGCAACGAATCAATATTCTTAGAGCGATAGATTACCGTTCCTTCCTGTTGAGTCGGATATCCTACAGCGATATTTCCTGAATTTAAATATCGTGTCCAAGAATATCCATTATCAATATAACGTGGAGGAAAATACAAAGCATGTTGGTTATTCTGTTTTAACTTACATTCAGCCTTTTTATTATTAGATTCTGGAACATCAATCGTTTTGTTAAAATCTAATTCAATCGTCTCATTGATTAAACTTGATAAATCCACAGTATCATTAGCTACTTTCTGCCCATTCAACCATCTGTATGAATTGTTTTGCTGTACCTGAGTTAAAGTTGGTATTACATATCCACTATTCTTAGGGCGAAATAAATAATGTTTTAGACCTTCTTCTTTAAAGCCTGTTTGATATTTAGACACGTAGGATTCATTTTGATAAAGTTTAAAACTTAAAAACACAATAAACCCAATTCCCAGAACTAAGCCTATTTTATCCCAGAAAGGAGATATTTTAGTTAATGCTAGCGCCAAGATTAAAAAGAATCCTGAATATAACCATATCACAGCACCTATATTAACTTTAGTAATTGCTGTAGAAAATCCAATACACATAAGAACACATGTAACAATACCATACATCCATGCTTTGGATTCAAATGTTTCCAGCATCTCACTTTCTTTAAAATAGCATCTCACTGCTAATAAAAAAGTTAAATTTGCCCATACAGGAAACACTTTAGGAATAGGGACAATCAAAAAATGATATAAAATTGATGTCACCATGACGCCAAAACCAACCATACCATCAACAGCAGGCACGCACCACGATAGAAAAAATAAAAATATCGCAATAAATATAGCTATTTTAGAAGACATTTTTTTATTTTTGTGGAAATAATGGTTTTAAATATTAACCATTCCTCCACTCAAATTCACTAAAACTTTGATCTTTTTTTAATGTATTTTCAACTGCTTGTGCCAATTGGTTCAATAAGCTTTGTTCCGTAATACGATCCAACCAGTCCTGATCCTCGGTTGGATATGAAGTAATTTCACAAACAAGATGCCCTTCTTGATCTGAACTTTGACAGGTAATGGATAAAGGTAAAGCGTGATTATCGACACTTACAGCAACATGATCACCACTTTGCGGCAAGGTATGAAATCCATATTGATTCAGCTTACCTACCAACAAATCTGCCACATATTCTTGTGTAATATGACATTGGTTCCCTGATTCCACCATATGTTGATGCTGCTCGCAATTGGCAGTGAATTGTAATTTTCGCATAGCTCTACCTAAAGGCTTTTTTGTTTTATGGGTTTAGCATAAGCAATAAAAACAAAACAGCCAAGCATTTGCTTGGCTGTTCAATCATAAATAACGGACTTGTTGAGTCAAAATGCTTATTCAGTGACCTGAATTGCTAAACCGGCTTGATTGCTAAGTTCAGTAAATGTCGGAAAACTAGTTGCAACAGTTTCTGTACCCATAATTTTAATCTCACCTGAACTACGTAAGCCAGCCATACTAAAGCTCATCGCAATACGGTGGTCATGATGGGATTCAATCTCACCGCCAGTGAAAATCTCAGACCAATCTCCAGATTGACCTTTACCTTCAATAATGATGCCGTCAGCCGTCGGAGTGCAGTCAATGCCCATAGTTTTCAGACCATCTGCCATCACTTGAATACGGTCAGATTCTTTCACACGCAATTCCGCTGCACCTGTAAGTACAGTTTGCCCTTCGGCACAAGCCGCAGCAATAAACAACGCTGGGAACTCGTCAATCGCTAGTGGTACTTGGTCTTCAGGCATATGAATACCTTTTAAAGTACGACTGCCACGAATACGAATATCTGCAATGGGTTCGCCACCTGCAATACGTTCATTTTCAACAGTGAGATCAGCACCCATTTGTTTCAAAATTTCAATCACGCCTGTACGCGTTGGGTTAATGCCTACAGCTTCAAGCGTCACGTCTGAACCTTCAGTAATTGCAGCACCAACCATAAAGAATGCAGCAGAAGAAATATCAGATGGTACCTGAATGTCCGTACCGACCAACTTACCGCCACCTTGCAGTGAAATATGATTACCTTCCGTTTTTACTTCATAACCAAAAGCACGCAACATACGCTCAGTATGGTCACGTGTTGGCTCTGGCTCAGTCACAGAAGTTTCACCTGCTGCCCACAAACCTGCCAATAAAATACCTGATTTCACCTGAGCAGAAGCCATTGGTAAATCATAGTGAATGCCTTTTAATGGCTGGCTACCTGTAATCGAAACTGGCGGTGTACCACGTTCACCTGTCGTTTGAATTTGTGCACCCATTTCACGTAACGGTTTCGCAATACGTTCCATTGGACGTTTTGACAACGAAGCATCGCCCGTCATCACAGAGTCAAATTTTTGTGCAGACAGCATTCCCGACAAAAGACGCATCGAAGTACCAGAGTTGCCCATATACAACGCGCCCGCAGGTGCTTTTAGACCATGCATGCCAACGCCATGAATGGTCACTTCACCATTTTTAGGACCTTCAATACTCACGCCCATATCACGGAAGGCTTGTAACGTTGCTAAAGCATCTTCACCTTCAAGGAAACCTGTTACATGGGTCGTGCCTTCTGCAATCGCACCAAACATGATAGAGCGGTGAGACACAGACTTGTCTCCAGGCACGGTAAATTTACCTTGGAACGTCTTAGGGCCTGGCAAAATGGTAAATTGTTGTGTCACCTTATTTTTCTCCATCAGGGGTTTCTTGGCTAACATGTGATTGAAATGTTGTCGTGCAGCTTGAGCATTGCCAAGCAAGCCCATTAAGGCTGGCGAATCTTCATCTTCAATCAGTTTTCTAAGTACAGCAAGTTGTTGTTCAAAACCATCTACAGCATTCAAAATAGCTTTTTTATTGGCAAAGAAGATGTCATGCCACATTTGCGGATCACTGGCCGCAATACGTGAGAAATCACGAAAACCGCCCGCAGCATAACGGAAAATATCCAAATTATCTGCGCGATTGGCCAATTGCTCGACCAAGTTAAATGCCATCAAATGCGGTAAATGACTGGTATGCGCCAACACTTCATCGTGTTTTTCCACATCCATGCAAATGACTTCTGCTTTTGCCGCTTGCCAAAGGGTAATCAGTTTTTCAACCGCCCAAGGTGCACTGCTTGGAAGAGGCGTCAGAATGACTTTATGATGCGCAAATAAATCAACTTTACCCGCATGAACACCTGTATGTTCCGCACCCGCAATGGGATGGCCTGGTACAAAACCAGCAGGCAGCATTTCGCCATAAACGGCTTTGGCTGCATCAACAACATTCCCTTTGGTGCTTCCCACATCGGTAATGATGCAGTTTTCTGACAAATAAGGCTTGATGGTGGCTAAAACTTTTTCTGTCGCTCGTACAGGTAAGGCAAGTACCACCAAATCGGCACCTTGCACAGCATCAACTGGATTAGTAAAACCTTCTGCAATTAAGCCTAAAGCTTTTGCATCGTCCAAGGTCTTACTTGAACGTGTTGATGCGACAATTTGTTTCGCCAGTTTTTCAGCAACTATTACACGAGCCAGACTTGAACCAATCAGGCCAAGTCCAATAAATGCAACTTTTTCAAATAATGGCTGTGTCATCTTTTATGCTTTCGCCTCTAAACCCCACACTTTGGCAAGTGCATTTCAACGATATCTATATGCTTAAGTTTGTTTAACTTAAAGATTCTTGCAAGCAGTCTCGACATTATTGATCTAATCAAAATTAAGCTTCAATCATGCAAGACAGCAAACCATCTTTTATAGCGAATATTAGAGCACAGCAATTGGATAAGAACCCAATACACGCACTTCTTTGACTAAAGGACGAATTTCTTCAATTGCTGCTTTCACATTTTCTTGTTCAATATGCCCTTCAAGATCAATAAAGAACACATAAGCCCATTTTTCTGGTAAAGCTGGACGCGTTTCAATACTGGTCAAACTAATTTGGTGTTTTGCAAAAGGTGCTAAGATTTCAAGTAATGCACCCGCGCGGTCATGTGCTGAAATCAACAAAGAGGTTTTGTCATTACCACTTTGTGGCACTTTTTCACGACCAATGACCAAGAAACGTGTGGTGTTTTCTGGATTATCTTCAATATTACTGTGCAGAATTTCTAGCTCATAAATACTTGCAGCAACATCCGATGCAATCGCAGCCGAATGCCATTCATTACGAATACGGCGCGCCGCTTCTGCATTTGAATTGAGTGCAACACGTTCTACACCAGGGTAATGTGCATCCAACCATTTACGGCATTGTGCCAAGGTTTGTTGATGCGCATAAATCTGTTTAATACTGTCTTTACGCGTATTTTCGGAAATTAAGAATTGATGATGAATACGCAGTTCCACTTCACCAATCACATTTAATGTCGATGATTTAAAACAGTCTAAAGTATGGTTCACGACCCCTTCAGATGAGTTTTCGACTGGTACTAAACCGTAGTGTGCACTGCCCGCTTCAACTTCACGGAATACTTCATCAATCGTTGGTAAAGGACGAACCACCGCATCCTGACCGAAATGCTTAAGCACAGCCGAATGCGTAAAGGTACCGACTGGACCTAAAAACGCAATACTTTGTGGTGCTTCTAATGCTAAGCATGCTGACATAATTTCACGGAATAAACGTGCCATTGTTACATCGGACAAAGGACCTTCATTGCGCTCCATGACATTACGCAGAACTTGTGCTTCACGTTCAGGACGGTAAAACATTGGATTCTCTTCAGATGCAAACTTTGCTTTTGCTACTGCTTCGGCCAAGCGCGCGCGACGATTAATCAGTTGTTGAATCTGTTGATCGACAGAATCAATATCTTCGCGAATCTTGGTCAAGTCCAGAGAAGTCGTAGTGTTTTGATCGTCGTTGATCATTGTTATTTCGCCCTTCGAAAACGTGAATGCCGACAGTATATCAAGACTTCAATTAAATGGTAGGCAATAAAATCTGGATTCATCCTGATTTCAACGCTATAGCCAGTAATATTTGCCAAAATCCAACTAAAGTTTTGAATTATCGAGTAGATATAACGTCTGGCTTAGCAATCTTGGGAATAAGATGATTTGAATACATAGACTGAATGATTGAAACCCTCCATGAAATGTCCTGATAAATACAACTCAACCTTAAAAATTGCTGAATCACGTTATTTTTATTATTTTTTATTTAAAACATAGCACTAGAAAATTTCTTTAAGAATATGACATGATCAAGGCATATTACTTTAGATCACAATTTAACCACAATTTAATATGACGTATTTCACAATTTGTCTGTTATTTTAGATTTAAAAATGCTATTCGGAGAATAAAAATGCCAAAAAGAATTGCAGTTTTAGTCACGCATGACTTCGAAGACATGGAATATGTCGAACCCGTTGAAGCCTTTCGGGCTGCGAGCCATAGTGTAATTAATATTGAAAACAAAGCTGGCAATATTGTTTATGGGAAAAAACGTCGATATTCCGTCACTATTGATTTAAGCATTGATGATGTTACAGTCCATGAATTTGATGCCTTGCTTATTCCTGGTGGTTATTCACCAGATCACTTAAGAGCAGATGAGCGCTATGTCGATTTTGTCCGTCGCTTTGCCAATGCACAAAAACCGATTATGAGTATCTGTCATGGTCCACAATTACTGATTAATGCAGGCGTTGTAAAAGGTCGGCGTATGACCACTATGAAATCTGTTGTTGTCGATTTGCTTAATGCGGGCGCAGTGTTTTATGACGAAGCCGTGGTGAATGACAATAATTTGTATATTTCTTCGCGCTCTCCAGAAGATCTACCCGCATTTATTCGCGAAAGTTTGACTGTGCTCAAGCTTTAAGTCAAAAAAAGAGCCTTTCGGCTCTTTTTTATTATTAGCGTCCTATCATTCCACGCGCGACAATTTCTTTCATAATTTCGTTGGTTCCACCATAAATCCGCTGAATTCGAGCATCGACAAAGAAGCGGGAAATTGGATATTCCGTCATATAACCATAACCACCAAACAATTGTAGTAATTGATCTGCAACTTTCATTTGCATGTCGGTTGAAAAACTTTTTAATGCTGCGGCTGTTTCTACATCAAGTTTACCTTGCATATAGAGCTCTACATTTTGATTATAAAAAGCTGCTGTCGCCAGCTCATCAATTTTTGCCTGTGCAAGTACAAAACGCGTGTTTTGAAATTGACCAATCTTTTGTCCAAAAGCCTGACGTTCTTGTACATATTGTGTGGTCACATCGAGTGCCCCACGAATCGCCCCTAAAGCCGTCGCGGCAATCGCTGTTCTTTCACGTGGCAACTCTTGCATAAGATAGTTAAATCCATGCCCTGCTTGTCCCAATAACTGATCCTTAGGTACTTGCACATTATCAAAAAATAATTCTGAAGTATCCTGAGAATGCAACCCGATCTTGTCTAAATTGGTTCCTTTCTTAAATCCATCTAAATGGGTATCTAATAAAAGTAATGAAACCCCTTTAGCTCGTGCTTGCGGATCGGTTTTCACTGCAAGGACCACGAGGTCAGCATGTTGTCCATTTGAAATAAAGGTTTTAGAACCATTCAGTACATAATGATTGTCTTGCAAAATTGCAGTGCTACGAATTGCCTGCAAATCTGATCCAGCGCCTGGCTCAGTCATCCCAATCGCACCCACGACCTCACCCGTTACCATTTTGGGTAACCAATATTGTTTTTGCTGTTCGGTTCCAATATGTAAAATATAAGGCGCAGCAATTTCAGAATGACATGAAATCGCGGTAGAAAGTGCGCCATATCCTGCACGAGCAGACTCTTCTACCAACATTAAAGAATAATGGGTAGGCACACCATAGCCACCATATTGCTCAGGTACATCTACACATAAAAAACCATTTTCACCCAATTTATTCCATACCGAACGCGGCATAATGCCTTCGCGCTCCCATTGGTCATAATCTGGGGCAATATGCTCTTGCATAAAGCGCTTAAAATTATCTTTAAATAGTTCTAAATCTGCATCGTAGGCTAACATTATTCTTCCTGAGTTATTTTTAATCTTCATCTGACATGCTAGGCAATTTTACTGCATCTGTCATGTGCAGCTTTTGTCTTATTTATGGCTACTTTAGGTCAATGCAAAAACAAAAAAGGAAGCCGCAGCTTCCTTTTTTAAACAAATCGCATTAAGCGTGAGATGGATTACTTTCTTCTAGCATAAGCTTATCCACTTCCTCAGGATTCGCTAAAGCATAATCTAGTTTTTTCTTGTCAAGCTGACCGACCCATTTCGCAACCACGATAGTTGCCAACGAGTTACCCACCAAGTTAGTTAAAGCACGAGCTTCTGACATGAAACGGTCAATACCTAAAATCAGTGCTAAACCAGCAACTGGAATATGACCTACCGCAGATAACGTTGCTGCCATTACAATAAAGCCTGAACCCGTTACACCTGCAGCGCCTTTAGAAGAAATCAACAACACCAATAACAAAGTAATTTGATGTGAAATATCTAATTGAGTATTGGTCGCTTGAGCAATAAAGACCGCAGCCATGGTTAAGTAAATTGAAGTACCGTCCAAGTTAAATGAATAACCTGTTGGAATCACGAGACCCACTACAGATTTTTCACAACCTGCAATTTCAAGTTTCTTCAACATACGTGGCAAAACAGATTCTGAAGATGATGTTCCTAAAACAATCAATAATTCTTCGCGAATCATACGAATCATTTTTAAGATACTGAAACCACAAAAACGGCTGATGGAACCCAGTACAATAAAAATGAACAATAAACAGGTAAGGTAGAAGCAGATAATTAACTGAGCCAATTGCGCTAAGCTGCCAATACCATATTTACCAATGGTAAATGCCATTGCACCAAAAGCACCAATAGGCGCAAGCTTCATAATCATATTTACAATATTGAAGAAGACATGCGAAATTTGGTCAATTAGCTTAAGAACTGGCTTACCAGAATCACCTAATTTATGTAGTGCGAATCCAAATAAAATAGCAAATAACAATACTTGAAGAATTTCACCTTCAGCAAAGGCACCCACCACAGTATGTGGGATGATATTCATTAAGAAATCGACAGTGCTTTGTGACTGACCTGATTCTACATATTTAGAAATACCCGATACATCTAAAGATGCAGGGTCAATGTTCATGCCTACACCAGGTTTGGCAATGTTAATCACCAACAAACCAATCAATAAGGCAATCGTAGAAACGATTTCAAAATAAAGGAGAGCAATACCACCCGTTTTACCCACCGATTTCATGCTTTCCATGCCAGCAATACCGCTAACAACTGTACAGAAAATCACTGGGGCGATGATCATTTTAATCAATCGGATAAATGCATCACCTAAAGGTTTCAGCTGTTCGCCTAAACCTGGGACATATTGTTCAGCACCATTTACAATCTGGGTTCCACTTGGAGAGAAATGACCAACCAGAATACCTGCAATGATGGCAACAATCACTTGAAAATACAGTGATTTATAGATGGGTTTTTTAGCCATAGCGTTACTTCTAAACATATTTCTAGAACTAGAAACATCCAATATTTGTCTATTCCTAAGAATACACAGCCCTTAAAAATTCCTTTTATAATCACTACAAAAGGCTATAGGTATTAAGTTAGTCTTAATACCTTCTCATTAAACTAAATAATAATATCCGCGATTCCATCGCAGTTAGACTATTGAAAATGAGTATTTTCAATATGATAGAATAAACAACTAATAAGAAAAACTTAACAGTCATCCTTATTCGATGGAATTCTACCGAACTTTTGAACAGTAAATCTACATATATTTTTAAATTCGATTAAATTGTGTTCGATTTTTATTAGACATTGGTCGTATACCTAACCCGTCATTTTTCTTTCTTTTACATCAAAATCTTTCTATTATCCATTTAAACATTCTCCCTCGAAACACGAAATTACACAGTGATCTAAGCAAATGACAACCAAAAGAAATTTATACAAAGATTTTGAGCATCCATTTGCCCAATTTGTCCGTATTGTCGGTAAAGGCAAGAATGGTGCACGATCACTCACTTATGATGAAGCCTATCAAGCATTCAAAATGATTTTGAACGATGAAGTCTTGGATGTGCAATTGGGTGCTTTTTTGATGCTGTTGCGTGTTAAAGAAGAATCTGTAGATGAATTGGCTGGTTTTGTACAAGCAACACGTGACTCACTAAATTTTAAAGCCCTCGACGTAGATTTAGATTGGTCTTCGTATGCAGGGAAACGTAAACATTATCCTTGGTTCTTATTGGCAGCATTAACATTAGCTCATCACGGCTATAAAATTGTCATGCATGGTGCTGCGGGGCATACCTTAAATCGTGTTTATACCGAACAAGTGCTTGAATATTTAGATTTCCCTATCTGCCAAAATCAAGATGAGGTTGAGCAGCAACTACAACAACGTAATTTTGCCTATTTACCCTTAGAGGTTATTTCACCCATCCTGAGTGAACTGATTGCATTACGCAATGTCATGGGATTACGCTCACCAATTCATACCCTAGCAAGACTGATTAATCCGTTTAACGCTAAAGCCACTTTACAAGCCATCTTTCATCCTGCCTATCGTAGCTCTCATCAACAGGCTGCCTTTAAACTCGGTTATCAAAACAGTGCTGTCATTAAAGGTGAAGGTGGTGAGTTCGAACGTAATCCTGATGCCAAAACCTTAATTTGTGGCATTAAAAATGGGGAACTCTATGAACACGAGCTTCCTAAACTGACAGACAACCGAAGTCCTGTCGAAGAAGAACTCGATTTGGCTGTATTTAAATCTGTCTGGCAAGGTCAGCAACAGCATGAATATGGTGAAACTGCGGTCATAGAAACTATGGGCATTGCCTTGTATACCATGGGAGTATGCGAAAGTTACCCTGACGCGATGCTGAAAGCGAAACAGCTTTGGTTAAATCGTTTTTAATTCTGCCATTCCAATGTAATGACAAAAATATGACAATTAACAAAAAGGACTCCAATTGAGAGTCCTTTTTCACATCTTGGCTATTTGCAAAACTGTTTTGACTTAAACAAAACGAATTGGCTTAAATTCAGGTTCATTCTTGTGATGATCATCATCGCACTCTTCACCTTCTTCTTTCGTGCCACGATCAATATAACCACTGCGCTCTGTTTCTGGTAAATGCTTCATTTCCCACGCATACACGGCTTGCATACAAATTTCACGTTGCTCTTTGGTTAATGCAACACCATTTGGCCATTTACCAATTTCAATTGCGGTCTTTAAACGACTAACAATATCAGGATCGAGTACAGCCAGCATTTGTTCAATATTCATATTTAATCCTGTTGTTGCAATGAATCAAAATCACGATTCCAACCTAGTTTGGTACGACAAGCCATATAAAAGTCATACCCAGGCGGATGCAAGAGGTTTAATTTAAATGGATGTTTGCGGATATGCAAACTATCTCCCACATTGAGTGAAACACTATGTTGCCCGTCGGCACTGACCATTGGCAATACACGATTTTCACGAATGAGTATTTTAATTTCGCTATGTCCGCCCACAACAATGGGACGTGATGACAAGGTATGTGGGTGCATTGGGACTAAGGAAATCGCATCCATACTTGGATGTACAATAGGTCCGCCACCCGATAATGCATAGGCGGTTGAACCCGTTGGTGTAGAAACAATCAGCCCATCACTGTGCTGACGGTACACATATTGCCCATCGATGTTTAATTCAAAGTCAATCATGTGTACAGATTTACCCGAATGCAGCACAACATCATTTAAGGCAATTGCATCATGAATCGTTTCACCTTTGGAGCGAACTTCCATTTCCAACAAAAAACGACGGTCTTGCTGAAACTCACCTTGTAAGACTCGATCTAACTTATAGATAACTTCAGTCGGTTTAATGTCGGTAAGAAAACCCAAACGTCCACGGTTTACCCCCATAACAGGCGTATTATATTTCACCAAAGAACGTGCAGCATGTAACAAGGAACCATCACCCCCAACCACAATAACCAAATCTACAACCTCACCTAATAAGGCTCGACTGACCGTTTGTGTATTTTTATAAGGGACAAGCTCGGCGGTTTCTGCATCAAAAACAGGATGTAAACCCAAGCTCATAAGATGATCGTGAATGAGGCTTAAAGTTTCAACAACAGAAGATTTGTCTGGTCGACCAATTAATCCAATATTCCGAAAAGACTTGTGTGAAAGTTGCACCTATGTGATCGCTCCGTTAGGATTCTGGCTTATCATATCATTAAACCCGAATGAAATAAAAAACCTTATAAATAGCCTGATTAGCTCAAACATTTATATGGCTTTTCGCATCTGTGACAGATTTATTATTGCAAATTGGGAAAAAGCTTCGCATGATTAGCAAAATTTATCAGGATCTTATCACCTTTTATGAAGTTTGAACGTGGCATAGGATTATTCGCACTTATTTTCTCCATATTGGTCATTGGTATTTTTCTAGCATTTAGTTTTTACCTGATTCGTCTAGATAATATTGTGAGAGAAAAGTTTGAAGGTAAGCGTTGGGATATTCCTGCGAAGGTTTTTGCTCGTCCGCTAGAAATTTACACCAATGCCCCTATTAGCCAAAAAGATTTCGATCAAGAATTGAAACTATTGGGCTATAAAAATGCGGATAGTTATGCCAAATCGGGCAATTATGTCAGCACCGGGGATACTTTATATGTGCACACCCGCGGCTTTGACTTCGGTGATAGCATTGAACCTGAACAAGTCTTAAAAGTCAGCTTTGCAAATGACCAGATTAGTGAAGTGAGTGCAACCAAACCATCTTCTACAGGGATTGCGCGTTTAGAGCCTTTATTAATTGGCGGTATTTATCCGCAGCACAATGAAGATCGCGTCCTGATTAAATTATCCAATGTGCCAAAGCCTTTAATTGAAGCCTTAATTGCAACTGAAGACCGTAACTTCTATAAGCATCATGGTATTTCTGTTCGAGGGACTGCGCGAGCTTTGGTCAGTAATGTGACTGGAGGAAAACGCCAAGGTGGTTCGACGCTCACACAACAGTTGGTTAAAAACTTTTATTTAAGCCCAGAACGTACCTTAAAGCGTAAAGTCAACGAAGCCTTAATGGCGCTCTTGGTTGAACTACATTACAACAAAGATGAAATTCTGGAAGCTTATTTAAATGAAGTGAATTTGGGACAAAACGGTAACTATTCTATTAATGGTTATGGTTTGGCATCACAGTTCTATTTCGGTTTACCCTTACGTGAACTCAATATCTCGCAACAAGCCTATTTGGTTGGTTTAGTACAAGGTCCTTCTTTATTCAATCCATGGCGTAACCCAGAAGGTGCTAAAAAGCGTCGGGATATCGTGTTAAATAATATGTTGGTGATGGGATATTTATCGCAAGAACAATATGAACGTGAAATTGCACGCCCATTAAATGTTTTAGCAAAACCCACTTTAGGACCTGCACGCTTCCCAGATTTTCTAGATATTGTGCGTCGTCAATTACGGACTGAATATCAAGAGTCTGATTTAACCAACCAAGGTTTAAAAATCTTCACCACACTTGATCCGATTGCACAAACCAATATCCAAACTGCATTTAAGAATTCTGTTGCACGTTTAAGCAATAATAATCCAAAACGCTTAAAAGACTTACAAGGTGCAGTATTAGTTTCTCATCCTGAAAATGGTGAACTGGTTGCTGCGGTAGGTTCAACCCAAGATTTTACTGGTTTTAACCGCGCACTTGATGCAAAACGCCAAGTCGGTTCATTACTCAAACCTGTGATTTATCTCAATGCAATTGAGTCTGGACGTTACAACTGGGCCAGTCCAATTGAAGATAGCTACATTAGCATTCCAAGTGAAGGTAAATCATGGACACCGAAAAACTATAGTGGTGGTGAACATGGTGTAGTCCCAATGGTACAAGCCCTGTCCAATTCTTATAACTTATCTGCAGTTCGTCTTGGACAAGAATTTGGGATTGCGAGCTTTACTAATCATTTGAAAAAATTTGGTGTGACTTCTAACATTCCAACCTACCCTTCTATCTTTTTGGGTGCGGTAGATATGTCTCCGATGGAAGTCATGAGCATCTATGGAAACTTTGCTACAGGCGGTTTCAAATACCCAATTAAATCAATCCGTTCGGTGGTCGATTCTAATGGTCGTGTTTTAGAGCGTTATAGTTTAACTGTGCAACAAACCATCGATCCTGCGGCGGCCTATATTGTGAATTATGGCTTACAACAAGTGATGAATTCAGGCACAGGTCGTTCTGCTTACAGCAGCCTGCCAAGTTCATTAAAGCTTGCTGGTAAATCAGGCACCACCAATGATACCCGTGACTCATGGTTTGCAGGCTATTCAGGCAATTATCTCAGTGTGGTTTGGCTTGGTTTAGATGATAATAAAGTCACTGGACTGACTGGTTCTTCAGGTGCTTTACCTGTTTGGACCAATGTGATGAGTCAATTACGTCAAAAACCAGTCAATTTACGTCAAACCGACGATGTGCAATGGCAATGGATCGATAGTGGCTCTGGCAACTTATCGGCTCAGGGTTGTGAAGGTGCATTGTATATACCGTTATTAAGGAGTGCTGTACCACGTCGTGCTACAGCATGCGGCTTTCCTCACTACCAAGTGGAACCAGTTTACACACCTGATACGGAAATGAACCAGAACCAACCAGCACAACCCGATAGTATGGACAACTATATCCGCGAGAGTGAAAGTGACATGCAAAATGACTTGGATCAAAATTCAGGTCGTGTCATTTCGAGCGGAACTTATGCCAACTAAGGAATTTTAATTGCATATGCTGAGATCCATTCTCCTTTCTGCTGCTGTTGTGGCTTTAGTAGGCTGCCAAAGCCTACCAAAGCCAGAAAGTGCTAAACCTGCTGTTACCACCGAAAAGCCCAAAGCTGCTCAACCAAAATCTTCTGGTGTGGTCATTACACCGTATGATCAACCAGAAATTAAACGGCAAAAAGTGCAAGTCGTGGTGCCTGAACAAAAATCTCAGCAGAAATTTGAAGATGGACGCTCACTTCCAGCCTTTAAACAATTAATGCAACAAACACAGCAAGCTTATAAACAAGGGCGTTGGAATGATGCAGAAGCGGCTGCCTTACGTGCACAACGTCTAGCACCGCAGTCAGCGGAAACTTTCTTGTTTCTGGCTTTAGTTGCCAATCAAAAAAATCAGCCTGCCAACGCAGAAGCTTTAGCTCGTCGTGGTTTAAGCTATGCGCAAACCCAAGCCATGAAAAAGCAACTTTGGGGAGCCGTAGCCAAAGCGGGTCAAAAGCAAAATAACAGTAAAACCGTACAGCAAGCACAACAGGCATTAAAGACACTTTAATGCCTGCTTGTTCTACATTTTATGAATAAGTTACCAACGTTTTTTAAAGATACCGAATCCCTGCAATACCGTAAGCATGATGTGATTGCGCTTGTTGTAACAGTTCAACATGCATCCCCCCCAAAGCAAACACAGGAATATCCACTTGCTGAGCATATTCTTGAAAACGTTGCCACCCTAATGGTTCTACATCAGGATGGGTCGCTGTTGCCAAAACTGGACTCAAAATGATGGCATCACAACCAATATTTTGTGCATGTTGCATGGCCACAACATCATGACATGCCGCAATAAAACGGAAACCGACAGGTAATTCTCCACGCTTAAATGCCATCAACTGATGTTGTTTAAGATGAATTGCAGCTACTTTTCTCTGCATTGGCAGCGTCAATTGTTGCCATGCGTGCAGATTGACAATTAAATGACTTGCCTGCTGTTCAGACAATTGCTCTAAATCTTCTAAATCTGCTGCTTCATGTTCAACACGCCAATACAATAATTGCTGCGGTTTAAGTTGTTCCAAATCATTCAAATGCTCAGAAATTTTAATTTGGTTTGGCCAGTATAATCGCTGCAAAATATTAAAATTGGCTTTCGGAAAATTCAGACTCAGTAATTCTGTACGGCTATACCATGTCCATGGCTGTTGGATTTCATTTAATAATGCTTCGGGCACCATGGCATGAAATAAATGTAAATTCACCACCACATCATCATATTCATGGCAAATCACATCAAATGCATGCCAGTCATTCAGTCCAACCCCAACTTCCTCAAAGACTTCACGGCGACAAGCGTCTAATGGCGTTTCATTCGCTTCGACTTTCCCTCCAGGAAATTCATGCTTATTTCCTTGATGTTGTTCAGCACTGCGCCATCCAACCAAGACTTTATTTTGATGCAGTAATAAGGCAATTGCGACATGAATATTCGGCTTGGACATAACAAGTTCCATCACAGTAAAGTAGCTTCAGTGTAAGTAAATTTAGTTTTTTTATAAATTGCTAAAATTCTCGTTGACAGATCTATTCGATAATGATTATCATTTAAATCACTCAAGAATACACCACGGAGCAAACAAAAATGAACGCACCTTTTAGCTTATTTACACGTCACACTGAATCTGCACATGCACTACCAATGCTACATTCCAACAACCTTTTTGCACTTGGACGTGAAATTCGCATCATGCATGCAGGTGAAGAATATCGTCTACGCTTAACTCGGAATAATCGTCTTATTCTCACGAAATAAAAACAAAATAAATTGATAATAATAAACGTGGGAACTAGCAGTATGTCAGCGCGTACTGCTTTTTTATTTACAGGCTAAATAGAACAATATCTCAAATTTCAGGTGTTTCAAATTTTCTAAAATACAATTCTACTTTTAAGCCGCCATAAGATGAGACCGAAAAATCTATGCTCGCGTGATGTAGTTGCACAATTTTTTTACAGATCGAAAGCCCTAGCCCCGAACCTGTCGTTTTACTGCCTAAAGCCCGATAAAAACGCTCACCCAAACGCGAGATCGTATCGCTGTCCACCCCTTCACCTTCATTTTCGATACAGAGACACACTTGTTGTTGCTTGACCATGACTTGAATATAAACACATTTATGGGGTTGGCTATAGCGTATGGCATTATCCAAAAGATTACGTAAGCAAACCGTCATTAACTCAGGATTTACCTCAATCCAACAGGGCTCCAAATTAGACACCACTTGAATCTGCTTCTGCTGCCTAAATATTTCCAAACTGTTCCAGACGTCCATCACCAGTTGGCTTAAATTAAGCGATGATAGCGGTAAATCTGCCGTTTCTGTCGGATCTAAACGCGCGAGAAGCAAGAGGTTTTCTAGCACTTGGGTACCACGGCTAACATCTTGCTGAATTTGTTGTAATTCTTGCGTAAATTGGAGCTGATCTTGGTATTTTCGTTGGAGTACTTGTAAGCGCAACTGAATTGCAGACAGTGGTGAACGTAATTCATGCGAAGCATCTGCGGTAAAGCGCTGCTCTGCTTGCAGTGATTGATCTAAACGTTGTAATAACTGATTCAATTGCAAAATAATCGGCTGAAGCTCATCAATGATGGGGGCATTCTGCGTAATTGGCGTTAAGTCTTGCGCACTCTTGTCCGCTATTTTTTTAGATAACATTTGCATGACTTTGAACTGACGTGCAATCGCGAAATGTGCAAACAACCATTGCAACAACCACAAGACCATTAACAAAACCGCATATACAGCAAAACTACTCAAGACATTTTCAAAACGAACTTGCATGGGTTGATAAATCACCACCTGCATCTGGGTATCCCGATCAAAGGATTGGTAACTTCGCCACAGCGCATGTTGAAACCAAACGTAATCAAAATGCTCATGCTGCATATTTGAAAAATTCACCATAGATGCCAATTCAAATGAATCCGATTGAAGCACTACTTTTTGCTGATGGATCAATTGATATTGCAGATCAAATTCACCACTCAACTGTGCGATATGCGGTCCTTCATTTTGATTAGGCTGAACAAGAAGCAAAGCATCGGCAATTTCATCCATAATTTCGTCTTGCATACTCATGCTTTGATACATTGAGATACTTACCAACAAAGCAAAAGCGACTACACCTGCTGCGACTGAACTCAGCACAGAGATCTTTACCAGTCTCTTTTGCAGCGAAATATGTTGGGCAGCCATTTAACCATCCTGATTCATTCGATAGCCTAGTCCTCGAACTGTTTTTATCAAACTAGAGCCAATTTTCTTACGTAATTGATAAATAAATACTTCTATGGCATTACTTTCAATTTCTTCGCCCCATGCATATAGCGACTCTTCGAGTTGTTCTCGGGTCACAATATGTTCAGGTTTTTGCATTAATTTATATAAAATCTGAAATTCTTTCGCGGTAAGATGAATCACCTGCCCATTTTGCTGAACAACCTTGGCTTGTGGATCAAGTTGTAAATTGGCAAAAGATAAATACTGACCTGTAGATGATTGCTGCAAACGTAATTGTGCACGGACTCGCGCTGATAATTCTTCCAAACTAAACGGTTTGACCAAATAGTCATTGGCCCCTAAATCTAAGCCTTCAACACGGTCATGAATGCTGTCTCTTGCCGTAATAAAAATGACTGGAATATCTTGCTGGCGTTTTCTGATGGTTTTAAGAATGTCATCTCCCGTGGCTTGCGGTAAACCTCGATCCAACAAAACACAGTCATATTGATGCTGTTGTATGGCGTGAATCGCGTAGTCTCCACGTTCAACCCAATCCACACTATAACCATCCATTTCTAACCAAGTTTTAATACTCTCGGCTTGGGAATGATCATCTTCAGCTAATAATATACGCATCATGTACTCACATTAGGTACTCAATCTCAGCATGCCTTGATCTGGTTTAAAATGCAAAAGCCACATGTTTTGCATGTGGCTTCAGTTCAATGGATGTCTGATTAAAAAGTTAAAGTATCAACATCAATTTCAACACGTTTGGTTGGAAGATAATCAATATCTACTTCACCTGTTAGTGTAACTGGTGTTTTTGCCGATACGGGCTGACCACGCCATAATTCATCATCAATATCGACCGTAATACTGCCCGTCTGGTCTTGGAACTGATATTTCTCATCACCCAAAGCCTTGATAACATAGCCTTTCAGTTTTACGGGCGTGTCATCTTTTAATGTTAATGCCTGCTTGACGGTAATTTGTGTTGGAGCAATCGCCTGCTGATTCACTACTGCTGTATTGGCAAGCGCAAAACTACTCACTGTAACTACCAAAGCTGCACTTACTGCTATTTTAGAAATTACATTCATTACTTCACCCTCACATATTCATGTCTTGATTTGGTTAATGCAATTAAAACAAAATAACATGAGTTGAATCTTAAGATGGGCTCAATGCAGCATATTTCAACACAATGAGCAAAACCTGGACCGAACAATCAAATACGGTGATTCATTTGAATCAAATCAATCACCAACAAGTCTTAATTCAATGGCACGACTCTTAACACTTCTTCTAAAGTGGTCATACCCGCAATCACTTTACGTGCACCCGCAATACGTAAAGGTTCAATGCCTTCTTTTTTCGCCTGTTGACGTAACTCATTTAAATTTGCATTTGCACCAATCAATTGTTTGGTGGTTAAACTCAGTGGCATAAATTCGTAAATACCGACACGACCTTTATATCCTGTATGACGACATGCTTCACAACCGACAGCGCTATAAACTTTTTCGGGCATTTCCATAATGTAATCAAACGTTAAATGTTCCCATTCATTTTCATTGATATGACTTTCTTTTTTACAATGTGGACAAAGTTGACGTACCAAGCGCTGTGCCAACACACCAAGAATTGTTGCCGCAGTCAAAAACGGTTGCACACCTAAATCATGTAAACGGGTCAAGCTCGATGGCGCATCATTGGTATGTAACGTTGAAAGCACCAAGTGACCCGTCAATGCCGCCTGAATTGCCATATTGGCTGTATCGTGGTCACGGATTTCCCCCACCATAATAATATCGGGGTCTTGACGCATGAGTGCGCGCACGCCATCAGCAAAACCCAGCTCAATAGCAGTGTTCACCTGCATTTGGTTAAAACTCGGTTCCAGCATTTCAATCGGATCTTCAATGGTACATACATTCACTTGATCCGTTGCTAACTTCTTCATGGAAGAATATAAAGTCGTGGTTTTGCCCGAACCTGTTGGTCCTGTCACCAAAATAATGCCATGACTATGTGAGGTTAAACTTTGCCAATCGCTTAACAAGCCGCCTTCAAAACCTAATTGCTCAAAACTGCGCACCAAAACTTCAGGATCAAAAATACGCATCACCAACTTTTCACCAAACGCTGTAGGTAAAGTGGATAAACGTAGTTCAGTTTCTTGTCCTTTAGGCGTACGGGTTTTTAAACGTCCATCTTGTGGTTTACGCTTTTCCGCAACATTCATGCGACCCAAAATCTTAATTCGAGAAATCACCGCCGTCAGGGTATTGGCAGGCATGTTGTAAATGGTATGTAACACTCCATCAATACGAAAACGGACTTTACCCGTATCTTTACGCGGTTCCATGTGAATATCACTGGCACTTTGTTCAAATGCAAACTGCAAAATCCAATCGACCAATTTCACAATATGCTGATCATTCGCATCTGGATTTTGCGTGTCACCTAATTGTAATAAAGCTTCCACACCCTTATTTTCACGATCATGAGTACCGGACTTCTGCGAGTTCGATACCGCACGACTCACTTGATAATATTCAACCAAATAACGCTGTAACTGTTCTGGACTGAGCAACACCCGTCGAATCTTTTTAGGCAATAAACTGCGCTCTAGATTACCAACCCATTCCGTTTTATACGGTTGATCCGTCGCAATTAAAATTTCATCCGCTTTCACTTCTACTGCAAGAATTCTGTTACGAACAGCAAACTCTTGCGACATTACATTGGTCAGCGCCCCCACATCCGCTTTGAGCGGATCAATCACATATAAAGGGAGATTAGACTTATCTGCCAACCATTGCATTAAACGATTCAAGGATAAAGTCGCTTGAGGGTGAAGCTGATCTCTTAAATTAAAATTTGCAATCCACTGCAAAGGATGCCATTTAAGTTGCTCACGTTGACGGTGTGTAGTTTGTACTAATATTTTTTCACGCTCATCAATGCGGCCATCTTTAAATAATTGCTCTAAACACCAAGTCGTATCAATTTCAAAATTAAAATTCATTATTCTAAGCCTCAATTTCTAGCGACACTATAACAGACTTTATTTCTAGGATGTTTATCGACTTAAATCATTAAAACTACTGATTAATATATTGATATCTCCAGATTGATTTTTTTAATCTCGGTGAGTTAGTTCATAATTTCTGTCTGAATTATGGTATAAAGAATAAAATATCCTCAGTTAGGGGAAAAATATAAAAAAACCATTATTTACATAAATACAGATCAACAATAACAAGGTTTAAATTACTCATGTCCAATCTCCTCTTCAATCTGGCCTTAGAACAGGCATCCTTTCAAGAACTGTTAACAATGATGGCAGTTGCTTTGGGCTGCGGCTTAGTTATTGGATTAGAGCGAGAAAGAAGCAAACAACGTGAAAACCCAAACAGTTTTGCAGGTGTACGTTCTTTTGCCATCTGTGCCTTGATGGGCGCACTATGTTTTTCCTTGGGCCCGATCATTGGTATTGTGGGTGCCATGATTATTGGGGCAATAACGGTATTTTCACTTCGCAACCAAATAGATGACCCAGGTGTAACAACTGAATTAGCCTTTGTGATGACTTATTTTATCGGGGCACTGTGTATATGGCATGCACCTTTCGCAGCAGGATTATCGGTCATACTCACCATCATTTTAATGCTAAAACACCCAATTCATGGCTTGGCTAGTCAATGGATAACAGAGCGTGAATTTCGAGATGGTCTATTCTTACTGGCTCTGATTTTGGTTGCATTGCCGCTAACGCCCAACACGCCACTTTGGGGGCCGGTATTAAACCCTCACATTATTCTTAAACTACTGGCTTTAATTCTTGCTGTTCAAGCACTTGCTCATATTGCAAAACGCTTACTCTCTGCCCAGAATGCACTCATTTTATCTGCATTAGCCTCTGGTTTTGTATCAAGTACAGCCACTATTGCCAGCTTAGGTATGGAAGTGCGTGCAGGACGTGCGGAAGCAGTGCCCAATGCCGGTGCTGCATTACTATCTTGCGTAGCTACCCTTTTACAACTCCTCCTCATCGTCGCAGGGATTAATTTAAATTGGTTCAAGCTCATTATTCTGCCAGCATTCGTAGCCATGAGTATTCTGATACTGTGGGGACTGTGGCTCATGCGTAAAACTAAACCCACTACTCCAACAGAACATCCAGATGGGCGCATGTTTAGCCTTAAAGAAGCTGCAATTATTGCAGCAACACTCACAATTATTCAGGCAGTCGTTTATGGGTTAAGTTTACTTTTAGGCGATGCAGGCTTAATTATAGGGACGCTTTTAGCATCTTTATTTGAAATCCATGCCGCAATGGCTGCAATTGTTGTACAAGGGGATCCCTCCAACCATACGCTTGTCTATGCCCTCATTTTAGGAATGGTAGCCCATGCAATCGCCAAATCTATTAATGCAAGCCTCACAGGAGGACGTAAATATGCCCTAGCCTTTGCACCTGCTCAAATTTTACATATGCTGGTTTTTATTTTGATTTTATGGTGGATGATTTCTTAAATAATTCTATGTATATTATTCACCCTATTCCCTTAAAAGCAGGATTTAAACTCACATTTGGCAAAATCCTTTATTTTATAAAAATATTAATAATCAATATGTTACACATTAATTGTTTTAAATGAGACTTAAATTGCATTTTAAATCGATTCATTTTTGTATTATGGTGTGATACAACCAATTATTAATTAACAATCACTTAAAATAATAGCTGAACTTATTTCCTTATTTTCTGTTGTCAAAGGTTCGTGCAATGAACGACATTGGTTTTAAAAGCTTTCATGATGCAGGACAGGCTGTTCTTAATTTTTTATATCAACGCTTTGGTTTTGGTCTTTGGATGATTACCCGTGTTGAAGGTGACGACTGGATTATCTTACAAACAGAAGATCATGCTTATGATATACATGCAGGACAAGTCTTTAATTGGGCCGATTCATTTTGTTCTCAGATGGTCTTGAGCAATGGTCCTAAAATTGCCCCGCTATCCGATGATATCCCCGCTTATCACCAAGCACCCATTGCACAGCAACTCAAAATTAAAGCCTATATTGGTCACCCCCTAACCAAAGAAGACGGCAGCCTATTTGGAACTTTATGCGCGATTGATCCAGAACCAAAATCTGAGAGCCTTAAAGAAGAACAAAATTTAATTGAGTTACTGGGAGATTTACTCAGTCAAATCTTACAAACTGAACTGAGAGAAATTGAGCAGACGCGTAAAAATGAACGTTTACAAGCCGAAGCACTCCGTGATCCACTCACAGGTTTGTATAACCGTCGGGCTTGGGATCAGTTTATCCTTGCTGAAGAAGAACGCTGCCAACTCTATGGACATCCCGCCACAGTATTTATGTTAGATTTAAACGATCTCAAATTCATAAATGATATGCACGGACATGCGGCTGGTGATGAACTCATTCGTCAAACAGCGGTCGTTTTAACTGAAAGTTGCCGTAATACCGATATCATTGCACGTCTGGGTGGAGATGAATTTGCAATATTAACCGTAGAAAATGACTTAGAATCTTCCCAAGCTCACCAAAAACGAATCGTTCAAAACCTACAGGCAAAACAAATTAGTGCAGCAATTGGCTTCGCGCTACGTGACCCAAGTGATGGCATTCTTACTGCCTGCTTACAAGCCGACAAAAACATGTACCAAGATAAACTCAAGCGCAACTACGGCCTAAATGGACTCTAAGGTAATCACCTCTAAGCTTTGACCTTGAATGACAAAACTTACATCTAGCTGAGCAAATTTCATTTTATAAATTCGCTCACTATCTTCCTGATAAGCTGGTCTTGGGTCTAATGACAATACCTGATCTAATTCTTCAAATCGTGCTTGAGTTGTAAACTGCTGTGCCAACAATCGCTGCTTTTCTAATAGGGCTAACTCGGACCAATGTACGTTCATTCGTGTTGGTTCTTGTTGCGCATAACCACTTTGCGCCTCAAATACAGCATCAGAATAATGAATATAGGGTTTAATATCTAGAATGGGGGTTCCATCTAACAAATCACTCCCTGTGAGATAAACTCTGACAGACTTCCCCTCTTTTTTTACCGCTTGTAACTGTACAACAGATAATCCTATCGGTGCAGGTCGATACATGCTGCGTGTCGCAAAAACCCCTATTTTCTTATTTCCCCCCAAACGTGGTGGACGAACTTGCGCACGGAACTGGTCTTTTTTATGCTGATTCTTATTGTCATGAAACTGCCAGACTAACCATAGATGACTAAATTCTTCAATCCCTTCAAATGCAGCCAGATCATTATAAGGCGCTTGCATCTCTATATAAGACTGCACTTGAACCAAATTGGGCTGTCGTGGAATTCCAAATTTTTCCTGATACGGTGAGTGCATAATTCCAATAATGGGGAGCTGAATTTCAGACATAATCACTTTTTCTGATAAGTTCAATTAAATATATTCAGTTTATCGAGAATGATTTTAGATTAGAATAGCAAGCTGTTCTAATTTGATAATTTATTGAGACCTTTCATGGCTGCTTTTAACGTCGAAAAGATTACTCACGTACACCACTGGAATGACACGCTCTTCAGTTTTAAGACGACACGTGACACCGCATTACGTTTTAAAAATGGTCAATTTGTGATGATTGGTCTTGAAGTCAATGGTAAGCCACTTATGCGTGCTTACTCTATTGCAAGTGCAAATTATGAAGAAGAACTTGAGTTTTTCTCAATTAAAGTACCCGATGGTCCTTTAACTTCTATTTTACAACAAGTCAAAGTTGGTGATGAACTTTTAGTTTCTAAAAAACCAACAGGTACATTGGTTCTTGATGACTTAAACCCAGGTAAGAATTTGTATCTTCTTTCTTCAGGTACGGGTCTTGCACCATTCTTGTCGACTATTCGTGACCCTGAAACGTACGAACGCTTTGAAAAAGTCATTGTTGTACACGGTACACGCTTCATTTCTGAATTGGCTTACCAAGACCTTATTCTGAATGAGTTACCAAACAACGAATTTTTCGAAGAACTTGGCATTAAAGACAAGTTAGTGTACTACCCAACTGTGACCCGCGAAGAATATCCAAACCAAGGGCGTGTTACCACAGTCATTGAAACTGGCGAAATTTTTGAAAAGATTGGTTTACCACGTTTCAATCCAGAAACTGACCGTGCAATGCTTTGTGGTAGCCCAGCATTCCTTGATGATGTCGCTGCACTTTTAGATCAACATGGTCTTAAAGAATCACCACGTATGGGTGTTCTTGGCGATTACGTGATTGAACGCGCATTTGTTGAGAAGTAATCCTCTTTTCAAGTTAAAACCGAGGAAATCCCTCGGTTTTTTTTATTTTTCAGTAAGTTAATTTTTACCTAAAATGTACAATTTTTAACCCAAAGCGCAAAATTTCGTCATAAACTCCAATAAATCGACTAAAAAGTGTTGTCGAGATCAACAAAAGCACCTATAATTCGAATCAAGAACAGACAGGTCTGTCTAGTTCTATATGTGACTTTGTTGAGCTGATGTAATTTATAATCAATCCAGAGGGTACTTTATAATAATTATAATAAACGATATAAGAAAGGAGATTCTAAGCTCCTCTAAAACATTAATATTTTAGACAGCTTCTGCTCGGGGCCGGCTAAAATATTAATATCAGGGAACTATCAGCGAGGCGTGAATACCATTTATGGTATTCACGCTTTTTTATTTAGATGCCTGCTCTAATTACTTCACTTATCCGTTAAATGGAAGTCTATTTAGACTTCCATAAGCTCAAGCTGAATCAGCTTATAGACTCGTTTCCAATACTCATCAATTTTAACTAAGTTCTTGTCCATTTGAGCTTGTATGGTCATACCATCCAAAATACTTGCCAATAGACTAGCAAGCTGAAAAGACTGGGCGATCCCTAATTTTTCCAGTGCAACCCGGATACGTTCAGTCAACCACTCTTTGTATTCCATTGCAGGTTGCATGGTTGAAGGATAAACCTTGGAAACCTCCTCAACTGCTTTTTGAAACATACATCCATTAAAATCGTCCATCTGAAACCAAGCGTGGTACCAGTAAAAAATGGTTTTAATATGGTCTAAATATTCTTCAGCCCGACACTGAGCAATTGCTGCATCTAAAGATTCTTGTAAGTTCATATTTCTACGGTGTAAGCACTCTTCAATTAGTTTCGCTTTAGAAGGAAAATATTTATAGAATGTCATTTTAGCGACACCCGATTCACTAATAATTCGATCAATCCCAATCGAGTTATAGCTATAAGAATTGAAAAGATGAAGCGCAGTACTAATAATGTCGTCTTTTTTGGACATGCTATTTACCTACCAAACTTATCTTTAAGCAGAAGTGGGTCAAAATGAAATAAAAAAAGGGCATCTTTTTTAAATAAAAAACATATGAGTTACATTATATCATTATTTAAATGTGATGACTGAGTTGATACGTAAAGTTTCGTATGTGTCTATTCTATAATAATAAATCAATAAAAGTGAAGCATGCTGTGTAAATCTTTATAGCATATTTAACTTTTTTTTAATATGATTAAATCATTCAAAATCTGATATCTCGAACATGAGTACACTTGCTTTTACACAATCAGAAAATGCGCGATTGGAAGCTTTAAATTTTATTCGGCATTCGGTGGAACCATCTCTATGGCATCGGCATATCGAGCAAGTGAACACACTCAAACAGTACAGTCTTCAACATCCATTATTTCAACAAAAAATTCTAGAACGCTTACATAACCAAGCGCTTTCACTTGAGCAGCTCAAGTTAATTCATATCAATTATTTCGCCGCAATTGTCAAAGTCTTTACCGATGCATTAAGTATGCTCATCTATCAAGCGTACCAACTAGAACAGCACCCAAACATTCATAGGCAGCAGCGTATTCATGCGAAGGCTTATGCACGTTACCTATTGTCGTTAAACCTGATTGATGAGTTGGGTTTTAACACCTATCAATTACCACTCAGTTCTCCAAGTAAATCGCATTTGGTTTATTTCATGGAATTACTTCAAGCTTTAGAGATTGATCCATTTAATGAACAAGAAGTATGTAATGAAGCGTACGAACTTGACCAGTTTATTCAATCACATTTAGACTCATACGAGCACTTGTTATTAATTTTAGCCTGCGCCGAATTACAAGTGATTAAATATAGTGAAGCGTTACGCATCAATTTAGAGAAATATGATTCGCGCTTAACTGAAGGTTATTATGATTGCCACGGTATTGTTGATCATACAAATAGATTAGCCAATGATGATAATCATGAAGATGATATTTGGTCGCTTTTCACCCAAAGTTACCAAGGCATTCAAAGCAACGAATATCAGGCTGTGGTACAGGAATATCTAGATCTTTGGGCAAAGTTTTGGAACAAAATGCATCTACTCAGTACATAATTTTATCTTGCCATGTTCACATCGACATATCTTTGGTCGATGGCTTTACGGCATAAGCGACTTTACTTAGAATAACCACAATTACAATAAACTTTCTAAAAAAATCAATGGTTTTTCCCAATCTAAAATTTGAAGATTTTTTACATCCACGCCCGAAACCGACTGGCATTGATGTGCAATGTAAATTACAACATTTTGCAATCATTACCTATGCCATTGACCCAGCATGCTTTAACGACATCATCCCGCCTAGATTTAAGCTTGATACCATCGAATATCAAGGTAAAGAGCAAGTACTCATGTCAGTTGTGCCATTTATCAATGTGGATTTTAGCTCTGCTGTTTTTCCTTTTCCCAATTTCAGCATGGGACAAACCGATTACCGCGTCTATGTGATTGATCAGCACACGCAAGAACGTTGCGTTTGGTTTTTAGGAACCACGTTAGATTCATGGACACTCATTGTCCCTCGCTATTTATGGCAACTTCCTTGGCAGTCCGCAGTATTCAATTTTGAATGTCATCAAGATGAGTACGGCTACTACAAGCAATATAAGATGCAAACCCAGTCGGCATGGGCAAATGCTGAATTACAACTCGCACAATCCGAACATGACCCTTGGAATTATGCAGGCTTCCCCGACTTAGAAAGTCATTTGGTTTATCTCACCCATCCCCTCGCAGGTTTTTATCATCGTCGTGATGGTAAATTAGGGACTTATCGCGTTTGGCATGACCGTCTACAGTTAAAACCAGCTCAATTACTTCATGCAAAATTTGACTTGCTTGATCGACTGAATTTGGTTTCGTTTGAAGATCAACTGAATCCTTATAGTGTGCTGATTGAACCGATCAATGAATTCACCATTTATCTGCCACCACAAGCCATTCAGTGAAATAAAAAGAGAGCATAGCGCTCTCTTTACTCATTAACACTCTTCTAAGTTACTCACAGTTTTACCGCTATTACGCTCTGCCAATGCCTGTTTAATAACACGATAACCACCTGTTAAACCGAGAATTGACATAATTAAAGCCACAATTAAATCAGGAATTAAACTGCCTGTGCCAAACACCCCTATTGCAGCAAAAATCACGGCAATATTACCAATCGCATCATTACGGCTACACAACCAAACCGATTGCATATTGGCATCGCCATCACGAAAAGCATATAAAATAAAAGCTGAAATCACGTTAGCAATTAAAGCTAAAATACCAATCATCCCCATCGTAATGGCTTCGGGTGGAATACCTTGAACATAGCTATACGCTGTTTTTGTGATGACGATTAGGCCAAAACTCGCCATCGTCAAACCTTTCAGCAACGCAACAGTGGCACGCCAATATAAACTTGCACCCAACACCACCAGTGAAATGGCGTAATTGACTGCATCACCAAAAAAATCGAGTGAATCTGCCCAGAGCGCTGAAGAGTGCGCATAAGCCCCACCGATCAGTTCAACAAAAAACATCATCAGGTTAATAATCAGTGCAATCCATAAAGCTGTTCTAAATTTACTATTGGGTTTGACTGGTGCGGGTTCATGACTACAGCTACAAGCCATTTCCATACTCCTTGATCTATATTATGCTTATTTAAAACTATGGACTCGCTCTAAGGTCAAGCCATGCAGCATTATTTAATCCACCAACTCGCAAAAAAAACGCAATTACCTGTTGATACAGTACGCTTTTATGAAAAAAAGCATCTGATTATTCCTAGCTACCGTGCCGAAAATAATTATAAATATTATGATGAAGCAACCTTAAAACGGCTGCAATTTATCAAACAGTGCCGCGGCTTGGACATGTCACTTGCCGAAATTCAACAATTGATTGATCTCATTAAACAACCACAACAAGGGTGCCAAGTTGTCGATCAAATGATCGAACAGCATATTTTACAAGTGGAAAAAAACATTGCCGAATTGATCTCATTTCAAAGCCAGTTACAGGAACTACGTCAATCCTGTTCCAGCAATACCACCATTGATCACTGTCAGATTTTGAAAAATCTAGGTTTATCAGAATAAAACCGACTAATTTACTGGGTTGAATCCTTTTTTTATATCCATACAATAAAGACATATTATTTGTATGCCTTTATTTTGTCATGAGCATTCACCACGTTACCGAACTTCTCTCTCCTGCTGGATCTTTAAAAAACATGCGTTACGCATTTGCTTATGGAGCCGATGCGGTCTATGCAGGACAACCACGTTATAGCTTACGTGTTCGTAATAATGAGTTTGATCATGACAACCTCGCCATCGGGATTCAGGAAGCACATGCTTTAAACAAAAAATTCTATGTCGTGGTGAATATTCAACCGCACAACAGCAAGCTCAAAAACTTCATTCGTGATTTAGCACCTGTGATTGCCATGCAGCCAGATGCACTGATTATGTCTGACCCTGGCTTAATTATGATGGTACGCGAGCAATTTCCAGACATGCCAGTACATCTTTCAGTACAAGCGAATGCCGTGAATTGGGCAACCGTGAAATTCTGGAAAAATATGGGGCTGACTCGCGTGATTTTGTCCCGTGAACTGTCCCTAGAAGAAATTGAAGAAATTAAAAATCATGTTCCAGACATGGAAATTGAAGTATTTGTACATGGTGCATTGTGCATGGCCTATTCTGGACGTTGCCTCCTTTCAGGTTATATGAATAAACGCGATGCCAATCAAGGCGCTTGTACCAATGCTTGCCGTTGGGATTACAAACTGCACCAAGCTCAAGAAAATGAAACAGGTGATGTGATTCCTGTGCATCAAGTGCAAGAAAACCCGTGTTGCAATAGTGATGCAGATGAACAGCATGCCATCGCCCAGAACCAATGCGCGGAACCCGTTTTACTACAACGTAATGAAGAAGATATGTTTGCCGCTGAAGAAGATGAACACGGCACATATTTCATGAACTCTAAAGACTTGCGCGCAGTACAGCATGTCGAGCGTTTGACCCAAATGGGTATTCATTCCCTCAAAATTGAAGGTCGCACCAAATCTTATTTCTACTGCGCGCGTACCGCACAAATTTATCGTAAAGCCATTGATGATGCGTTGACAGGCAAACCCTTCGATCCATCGCTGATGTTACAACTGGAAGGCTTGGCAAACCGTGGTTATACCGAAGGTTTTTTACGTCGCCATGTCCACAGTGAATACCAAAATTATGAAACAGGCTCTTCACGTTTTGATCATCAACAGTTCTGTGGTGAAGTGTTAGAACGTCACGGGGACTACATTAAAATTGATGTGAAGAACCGTTTTGTGGTGGGTGACTCATTGGAACTCATGACCCCTCAAGGCAATATTCAATTTGTACTGACCGAAATTTTGGATAAAAAAGGCAATTCTATTCCAGATGCCAAAGGCTCAGGTCATATTGTTGATATTCCTATTCCTGCCGATGTCGATATGCAATATGCCCTGCTGATTCGTAACCTGCCAAACTCAGAAATCAATATTTCGGCTTCTTCACTGGCTTACGTGGCAGGTTAAATCATGGCTTTGAGAATTACGGATGCTTGTATCAATTGTGATATGTGCTTACCAGAATGTCCGAATGAGGCGATTTTTGAAGGACAAAAAGTTTATGAGATTGATGTAGCTCGCTGTACAGAATGTGTCGGTTTTTATGAATATCAAACCTGTATGGCAGTCTGCCCGATTGATTGCATTGAAGTTCATCCTGAACACATTGAAAGCAAAGCGGTATTAGAAGAGAAATTTAAAGCGCTCAATATTATTTAAAAATAAAACTGTTTTGACCAAGTTATTGGGGGAAAACAATAAACAATAAAAAAAGGAACATCGGTGTTAGCGTCCTCAGTTCCTATAAAAAGTAAAAAGTTTAATAGCAAGCCAACATAACTCAGTGTATGTTGGCTCTTTTTTATTATTGACCAGAACGGATCATGTAATCAAAAGCAGATAGAGACGCTTTTGCACCTTCACCCGTCGCAATAATAATTTGCTTGTATGGGACAGTAGTACAATCACCCGCAGCAAATACGCCTTTCGCATTGGTTTCATTGCGTTCGTTAATCACAATTTCACCACGTGGAGTGAGTTCAACTGCGCTTTCTTTTAGGAAGTCCGTATTTGGCAATAAACCAATTTGTACGAAAATCCCAGATAACTCAACAGTGTGCTCAACATCGGTTGCACGGTCTTTATATTTCAGGCCTGTCACTTGAGCACCATCACCAATAACTTCAGTAGATAATGCATTCATGATCACAGTGGCATTTGGCAAGCTATTTAACTTGTCTTGCAGCACTTGGTCAGCGCGCAGTTTAGTATCAAACTCAACCAAAGTCACGTGCTCAACAATACCTGCCAAGTCAATTGCCGCTTCTACACCAGAGTTACCGCCACCAATCACGGCCACACGTTTGCCTTTGAACAATGGACCATCACAGTGCGGGCAGTATGCAACACCACGGGTACGGTATTCTGCTTCGCCTGGTACATTCATTTCTCTCCAACGCGCACCAGTCGAAAGAATCACTGTTTTCGATTCCAGTTTGGCACCATTTTCAAGTTCAACTTCAACCAAACCATTCGCTGTTTGATCTGCACCAGTAATTTTATTCACACGTTGCAAGTTCATGATGTCTACACCGTATTCACGAACGTGTGCTTCCATATCTTGTGCGAATTTCGGACCAACCGTTTTCTGTACAGTAGTAAAGTTTTCAATATCCATGGTATCCATCACCTGACCACCAAAGCGTTCAGCCACAATACCTGTTTTAATCCCTTTACGTGCTGCATAAATTGCCGCTGTACCCCCCGCAGGTCCACCACCGATTACCAAGACATCAAAAGCATCTTTAGCATTTAACTTGGCTGCTTCTTTCTCAGCAGAGTTGGTATCTAGTTTGGCAATGATTTCTTCCAACGTCATACGACCTTGACCAATATGCTGGTCATCTTGGAACACCATTGGGACAGCCATAATTTTGCGTTGTTCAACTTCTTCTTGGAAGAATGCACCATCAATCATGGTTGCAGTTGAACCTGGATTATAGATGGCAATCAGGTTCAAAGCTTGCACGACATCTGGACAGTTGTGACAGCTTAAAGATACAAACACATCAAAGTTAGATTTAATATTTAAACCTTTAACCTGATTTAACACTTCTTCAGAAACTTTTGGTGCGTAACCTGATACTTGTAACAATGCCAAAATTAATGAAGTAAACTCATGCCCCATTGGCAAGCCCGCGAAGTGTACACGGGGTTGCTCTCCTGCTTTGGCAATTGCAAAGCTTGGACGACGTGAATGTTCACCATCAAAGCGTGCGGTCACTTGGTCTGATAACACTGCAATTTCAGTCACCAACTCTTTAATTTTTTCAGATTTTTCTGAAGCATCTAAAGACGCGATAATTTCAATTGGGCTTTCAAGACGTTCTAAAAGTGTTTTTAATTGCGCAGAAGTATTTTGATCTAACATTGCTAACGACTCCAGTGGAGAGATAATTAAGTTGATGAAGACATCATAGTAAAAAACATAAAATTGGTAAAACAGTTTGTATTTATAAATACAATCGAATTATTAGATAGTAATTCAAAATCTTACATAACATGAATGACTTACCCAGTATTTTTTAAATTTTGCTCAATTCTACGTGTTCTTGCAGAAAAGTACCGTGATAATAAGTAAAGCATTAAACTTAAAATAGAACTTACAATAAATGATGAAATAATAATAACTTGCAAAATATTTTCCCACTTTTGAGCCTGTTCAATTTTTGGAGAAATAGATTTTGCTAAAGGCGTTATGGCCTTACCATAAAGCTGTTGCTGCATCGACCATAATTGTGAAGCACTAAAACCATATTGAATAAAATTAGGGTCGTTTTTCTCGGCATCGACCAAAGTCAACACATAAGGAATGGCCGCATTTTCATCAGCAGGCGAATGTAATAAGGCAATTTGCGCCAGTACGTAAGCTTTGACAGGCGGTGCTAATTGGGTGTGATCTAAATATTGTGCCAATTCACTTTCATGTAAACTGTTTTTATACTCTATTGCAGTTGCATAAGGATCTTCTGCTTCATCATTCCAGTCATATTGAACATAAGTTAGAGTTGACCAAATACATATAAATGCGATGATCCAGCCTACAAATTTCAAGACAAAAGATTGAAAACGAATCGCAAAAAAGCGAAGTTTCTTAAGAAAATGAATAACAAAAAAAGCACCAATAAAAGCACTGGTTATTTTTAAGAACAACCAACCAAACCAAGACAATAAATTAAAAAAGTAATTTGGTGCTTGCCCAAACTGCATCAGAGTACGATCTGCCGATACAGGAATATGCAGTTGTTTAACCTCAAGGCTAATGCCAAACCAACTGTAAAGTATCTCCTGCTGTAGAAAATAACTGATCAAAGCCACAAGTGCCAAACTGGTTGTGAATATACACCACCCCATCAGATGTGTTTGCCGACGCTTTAAAATCTGCACACCTTGCTGAATATTGGTGGTATTGACTGCATATTCATCTTCTAATTTGGACAAGTGACCTCCTACAACAGACTAAAAAAATTTAGCGTTGATTTGACTCTAATACCAACTGACTCAAATTACTTTGTAAATTACGTAACCGCTGTGCTGCCTCTTCTCGCTTCTGCATCCCTTCTTTTTGTACTTGAAGTACGTCATTCACTGTTTGGATTAAGGTATTTTGGACGTGCTCAAGGGTGTCGATATCAATCACAGAACGCTGATTGGCACGCGCAGTATCGACTGAATTTTGATGGAGTAAATCGGCATTACGGCGTAATAAATCATTGGTCGCATCATCAATGGTATTTGCCAACTGCACACTATTTTTTTGCTCTTGTAAGGAAATGGCCAAACTAATTTGGTTTTTCCAAGCGGGTAATGTAATGTTTTTGATGGCATAGAACTTATCCACCAACATTAAATTATTGGACTGGATAATCCGAATCATAGGCAAAGTCTGCATTGCAGATTGCTGTAGCACCTGCAAATCACTGACTCGTTTCTCCAGATTATTCGATAGATGATTCAGATCATAAATTTTCTGGGTAATGGTCTGATCTTGTTCTTGTGAAGTGAGTTGAGCAATTTGCTGCTGAACTTCATGCTGCTTAATCTTGCCCGCAGCCACATAAATGCCTAACTGCTTATATTCATCTTGTACTGAGTCAAACATGTGTTCGAGTGTTTTAACTCGGTCTTTTAAGCCAGATTGTGACGCTTCAATTTCTTTAACCAAAGCATCAATTTGCTCCTTGGTGGTATTAAAGTGCTGATCAAAACTTTGCTTCGCACCTTTGAATTTACTTAAAATACTGCCCAAAAAGCCTGAATTTTTAGACTGATTCAGAATACTGCTGCTATTTAATTGCTGTGCCACTTGTACAACTTGATTCAACTTTTGTCCCGTAGCATCTAAATCTTTGTTTTGCACCAAATTCAGCAATTCATCTGTATACGTCGATGTTTGAGTCGCAATGTGCTTACCGTATTCAGCAACACTCTGATGACTCATATCTTCCAATTCCTTGGTTGCCGTCATCACCTCAGCCAAATCTGAAGGCTGCAAACCTAGCTCTTTTAAATTAAGTTGCTGAAACTGTTGTTCCGCCATTTCTGGTGTCATGGCAACAGTTAAATGATTTTGCTCAGAATTGGTCATAATTCACCTAATTTTATGAAGAGTTCCCCGAAGGTTTCTCTAATGATTTTCTTAAAGTTTTAATCAGTTTTTCACGGCTATTATCTAGCTTTAATAGCTCGGAAGTCGAGTCTGTCTGTTGACTTTGTTTGACATGATATTGCCAAGCGGGAATTAACACCTGTTGCGCTTCGGTAAAACGGTCAAGTAAACCTAAAGACAGTTGCTGAGAAAGCTGTATTTGCTGCATGGCAATATCATTACTGGCCTGTACAGTTTGCAAACTATGTATTTTCTTGGATAAGCGTTCAGAAAATTGATCTAAGGGATGCTGCGTACGTAGCATTTTCGGATACTCATGTACAAACTCTTGTGCCGCAACCACATAATTTGCCATTCTTAACCGTAAGCCTAGTAATTGCTGAAATCTTGATTGTGACTTCTGTATTTCTAAGCGTAATTTTTGACTTAAATGCTGGCAACGATCTAACAGTGTATCAAGATTTTTATAGTAATCGATTTGTCCTGAACCATGTTCAATGTCTATGCCAAGCCACTTTTGCAAAGCATTAAATCTGCGCTTTTTTAGATATTTATTCGATTGAGATAAGGCTTGAATAAGCTCTTCAATACTTTGCCTGAACTGTTGTGTGAGCAATGGATCAATGCCCTGCAACAACACAGCCTGAGCTTGAACAATCTGTTCAGCGTAATTCACCAATAATGCCGGATTATCAAAAATCGGCACCAATTCATTCCGTTGAATAGCTAAAACGTCCTGTCGATTGACCTCTATTTCAGATAAAGGAATCAGTTCAGTAACTTGCATTGCAATTTAGATCATGACCAGTATATCTCTGTTTTAACATAGCCATTAAAATTATCAACTCTGTATTTTTTATATCAAGGTAAAAGCAGCCAATTGTCGGGATCTAAAATAAACAATAAATAAATTACAATCAGTTAAAAAAGCCATTCCCCGAAAATAACAACAAAATAAACTTATACATTCATCAAACTGGCTAACTTTTTATTCGCCAAGAGAATAATTCAACAACTCCACAATCTTTCTCCATAATTTTAGTTTAATCTTACGCAACATTACATTTGGAAACATAAAGTTATGGATGCGTTACAGCCTTCTTGGAAGTTTAGTGCACTTACTTTCGCTCTTTTGAGTGTCTCAATTACAGGCTGGGCTGCCGATAACGCACAAGTCGCTACAGCAGAACCTGTACAAGTTCTAAAGACATTAAAGCTCCAAGCAGACTCCTCAGCAAATAAGAATAACGATATTAGTGCCATTGCCAAAACCATTATTAATCGTGAAGAAATGCTGAAATATGGCGATCAATCTGTCAGCGATGCTTTAAGACGTGCAGCGGGTTTTCAAATGCCATCGGCTGCTGGCCCACGTGGTCCCGGTGGAGCATCAGGTATGCGCTTCCGTGGTGGCGGTGCGCCTATTTTCATGATCAATGGTGAACCTATACAAGGCGGGCCTCGCGGGGGTATGTCCATGATTGATACCCTTACGCCAGACATGATTGAACGTATTGAAATTACCAAGCAGCCGAGTGTCACTCAAGCTTCTGTCGCCGCCTCTGCCGTCATTAATATTATTTTAAAAGAACCCTTACAAAGTTCACGTCTTGGCGGAACAGCTCGAGTTAGCTATGGATTTAACCACTCTGGAGCCTCAGAAGAAGAGCGTAAAAATATCACTTTACAGATGGATGGGCGTGATAGCCCTTGGTTATATAGCTTATCTGCCAATCAAAATTGGGATGACAGCACTTCAGTCACGGAAACTCAAACAGCAAACCAAACTCGTGTACAAAAAAATGTCGCTGAACGAAAAGGATCAATGATCAGTCCACGTCTTGAGTATGAAATTGATGACGAAAAGAAAATCGTGGCAGAACTGTTTTACCGCAATTATGAACGGGATGGATCACGTTCAGACCAAGTTCAGCAGGACAAAAATGACAGTATGCGCCTAAATACGCGCTTCGAACGTCAGGTGAATAAGAACTCGGACAAAGTCCGTCTGTCTTATGAAAAACAAAATGAAACTGAACTTACCCGCTCTCCACTTTCGTCCCTGTATATAGATCAGCAGATTGAAGAACTGGGTTTGGCATATGACGGTGTCCGTCAATTTGATGAACATCGTCAAATTAAGTTTGGCTTAGATACACGTTCAAGCCGCTTAGAAAGTAATACAGCCGATACATTAGATGAACAGCGTTATGCGCTGTATAGCGAAGGCAGTTGGCGTTTTACCGATCAACAAACTTTGACAGTTGGTTTACGTCAAGAATGGATAGATCGTACTGGCTTAGTCGATTATGACGACCAAAACCTTAGCCCAGTCGTTGCACATCGTTATGATTTTGATGATCATTGGTCACTTCAAACCAATATCAGTCAAGCATTTCGTAGCCCGAAAGCTGCCGATTTATTACCCGCAGTATCTATTTCTACAGACAGTGATGCAGGCAGCTTAAATAACCCTGACCGTGGCGGCAATCCATTTTTACGCCCAGAAAAAATCACGGCATATGAGTCCACTTTAGGCTTTAATACACCTGCGGGTGGTGTTAATGTGACGGGCTTCTATCGTCAAATTGATGACTATATTGAGTCGGTCATTCAACAAGAAAATGGACGTTACGTAAAACGTCCACAAAACCAAGATCATGCAACCACCTATGGTGTCGAGCTCTCTGGACGTTATGCATTAAAACAAAATGCTCAAGGACATTCGTGGATGCTCAACGGTCAACTCTCGACCATTCGTGCCAAAGTCGAAGATGATATGACGCATCAAGATCGTTTAGTCAGTGATGTTGCACCCTATACAGTCAGTATGGGGCTTTCTTATAATTATCAGCCGTGGCAACTTTCGACCAGTGCCAATCTCAGCTATACCCCAGAGTTTACCCGTGCTTTAGAAAATCAAGCTTATGATCGTACCAGTAACGAACGAGTCAATCTGGACATCAGTGCAACTAAACGCTTTAAAAAGGGTTGGGCGACCACATTAAGCGCGCGTAACCTGCTCAGTACTGACTACAAAGAACGTCTGAATTATCAATCCGATGGCAGTCTATATCAAGCACGTACAAGTCGAGCCATTCCTAGCGTATTGTTCAGCGTAGAAAAAAATTTTTAAATTATTCATTATGTGAATCTAAAAACCATCAAGTGACTGAAACGGCTTGATGGTTTTTCATTCTTAAACTTATTTCATTTATTTAAAACACAATTGCTTGTTTCTATTTTAATTCGACATAAAAAACATCCTCTCATTATTCAAGCCAATAACCCTGAATATGAAAGGATGTTTTCGAATTTATAAAGCTAAGCCAAAAATGCAGGCTTCTAGGCTACAACATTAAGCAACGTGCTTTTGAACCAAAATTGATCCTACAGAATAACCCGCACCAAACGAACACAGTACGCCATATTCACCATCATTCACTTCGTGTGCAGAACGATGTAATGCAATAATCACACCCGCAGAAGAAGTATTGGCAAACTCATCGAGAATAATTGGAACTAAAGCTGGGTCTGCTTCAGCAGCTTCTTTACCTACAACTAATTTCAGAATCAGTTCATTCATGTTGGCATTCGCTTGGTGTAACCAGAAACGCTTTACTTGACTCGGCAAGATGTTGTTCTTTTCCAACTGAGCTGTAATCATTTTTGCCACAAGTGGACAAACTTCTTTAAACACTTTACGTCCATCTTGACGGAATTGTTTGTCATCACGTGAAGTGAGTTCAGAACCGTTTAAGAAGCCAAAGTTATTACGAATGTTGTTTGAAAATTGTGTAAATAAGTTGGTATCTAAAATTTCAAAGCCTGTTTTTGTCTCGGTATTTTCAATGATCGAAGCTGTTGCAACATCACCAAAAATAAAGTGGCAATCACGTGAACGGTAGTCCGTATGACCTGAAGTTAACTCAACGTTTACTAACAACACACGGCGCGCACCCGACTTAATGGCATCATAGGCTTGTTTTAAACCAAAAGTTGCCGCAGAACATGCCACATTCATGTCATAGGCATAACCTTGAATACCCAGTGCCGTCTGAATTTCAATCGCAACCGCTGGATAGGCACGTTGTAAATTTGAACATGCTAAAATCACAACATCGATGTCTTCTGCAGTCACACCTGCATTTTCCATGGCTTGCTTTGCAGCAATCACGCCCCACTCTGCCTGAATAGATAACTCATCGTCACTGCGCTCAGCTAAACGTGGGCGTAAACGGTTTGGATCAAGTACACCTGTTTTTTCAACCACATAACGGCGTTTTACACCAGACGCCTTTTCAATAAATTCGGCACTAGAACCACGGCGTGCTTCTAACTCGCCTGCTGCAATTTGCTCAGCATGGTCTTGGTTATACTGTTCCACATAAGCATTTAGACTTTCGACTAGCTCTTCATTGGTAATGACGTGTTCTGGGTGGAACAAGCTTGTACCTGTAATACGGATGCCCATGTAAAACTCCTTCTCTGAATTCGCTCAATTTTAACCGATACTAAGACGTTCCCATAGCTTTTGTAGCCGTGTCGCAGAAATAGGCATCTTGGTTTTCATCGGTTGAGAAAACAGCGAAATACGCAACTCTTCGATCATGAAATACAATTCTTTCAAACGAACGTCATTTTTATATTGAAATAATTTATCCATCCACGGATCAATCTGCCCAATGGCAGCAACATCTCGCTGTAGATTATTGGGCAACCGATCCAAACGCAATAGCAAAGCGGCTAAATAACGTGGATACTCAGTCCACACATCTACAGGTTTGCTATAGACAAAATTCGCCAACTGCATTAGGTCTAACTGATCTTCAATATCATCCATACTACGGCCAAAAATATCAGCATCTAGCATTAATAATTTCTGACGTATGTTCTGCCACTGAATAAAAATATCACTCATTATTTTTAACGCCTGTTGACCCTGCGTTAAAAAGTTTTGCTTAACCGTTAAGAGTAATTGCTGAAATTCAGCTTGATTAATTGGCAGATCAGTAATCGCTAATTGCAGCGTTGCATAGACCAGCATCTGTTCCAACTGTGCTTTGTCTCCCAATGGCGAATATGCCAATGCCATCGGCTTGGAAATTTGCTTTTTCAATTGACGAACCAAATCCCCCAATTGTAAATGCATCAGATGAATAATCCCTTCTCGATGCTGCTTAATCGCTTCATTCTGATCATTAAAGGTCTGTATCACAACGCCTGAATTATCTTTAGCATCTAAATTTGCAAAAACTTTAACAGGAACCAGTGCTTGATATTGTTTAACCACAACACCTGTAACCTTGTGCGAAGCTTCAAATACAAAATCTTCTGGGAAAGTTTGAAACTGTCCTTTGGCTTGCTTGACGGGGCTATGGGTTTCAGTACGGCAGCGTGCTTTTAATTCAGCTAAATTACGCCCCTTCTCAATCACACGCCCTTTTTCATCAACTACTTTAATAAAAGGCAACAAATATTGATCTATTCTTTCAAAAGAAAAATCTTTTTCGGTAATCTGCTCGCCACGGAGTTGAAATGCCAAGAAGCTAAATAAATGCTCACGTAGGTGTACCGTATCTATACGCTGCATTAATTTTTTTGCAGTATCAGGAATCGGGACTAAATTACGACGTTTATCTTTTGGCAACGCTTTTAATAAGGCTTCAATTAAGTCTTGTCGCCAACCTGGAATTCCCCAAGACCAAATGTTTTCATCCACTTGTGGTAAAGCCTGCACAGGTATTTTAACCGTAGCCCCATCTTCGTCATGGCTTGGGTCAAAACGATAACTTGCGGCTAAACGCAACTCACCATTATGCAAATAATCGGGGAACTGTTGTGTGGTTGGACGATCATTCAGCCATAGCGCATCGTCCTCTACATACAGAAAGCGCGGCTGTGTTGGCTCAATGGTGGCACGCCAATCTTCAAAACTACGACGACTGGCAATTTCAACAGGTACTTTTGCCGCATAAAACTGATAAATCGTTTCTTCATCTACGACCAAATCACGTCGACGCAATTTGTCTTCGACCCGTTCTACCTCTTCCAATTTTAATAAATTATGTTTTAAAAATGGCGGAAGTATGCCCAGATTACCTGTCGTCAAAGCATCTCTAAGAAAAATTTCATGCGCCGCAAGATGATCAACCTTTTCATAATTGATCATTCGTTTTGGTTCAATAATCAAACCAAACAATGAAATTTGTGCATAAGCATTCACAATGCCTGCTTTCTTCGACCAATGCGGTTCAAAATAATGGTATTTCAATAAATCACGAGCAGCCAAAAGAATCCATTCAGGTTCAATTTTGGCTAAGGTACGCAAATAAACCTGTGAGGTTTCCACCATTTCAAACGCCATAATCCACGGCGTATTGCTCTTATGTAAAGTTGAAGCCGGAAATACACGTGCCTTCTGCTGGCGAACTGCCATAAAAACGTTGCGCTCATCAGTTTTATTGGCAATAAACGACAATAAACCTGTTAATAAAGCACGATGTAAGTTTTCATAACTGGCTTTTTTATCATTAAAGGAAAGGTTTAAGCCTTTGGCCAGATCCAACAATTGTTCATGCGTTTTCTTCCACTCACGTAGGCGCAACCAACTTAAAAAATGTTGATGTGCGAAAGTACGACGCTTGTTCTCACTCATGGACTCAGTAGGATCATGTATCGCTTCCCATAACTTCAAATAAAACAGGAAGTCTGAATCGGCTTCACGGAACAAGGCATGTTTTTGATCTGCCTGCATTTGCTTATCCGCAGGGCGCTCACGTGGATCTTGTACCGCCAAAGCCGCCACAATAATCAACACTTCATTTAAAACGCCAAAATGGGCACCACCTATAATCATACGGGCTAGTCGTGGATCAATTGGCATTTTTGCCATCATCTGCCCGACTTTGGTCAATGAATCTCCCCCAACCCCTCTTTTAGAAAGAGGAGTGTTTTCAAGCCCTCCTTTATCCAAAGAGGACTTAGAAGGATTTTTCTCAGTCATTGCACCCAGTTCAACCAAGAGTTTACGACCATCATTCACAAGCCTGTGATCTGGCGGTTCAATAAAATCGAAGGCTTCGAGCGAACCTAAACTCAGACTTTGCATTTGCAAAATAACAGAAGCCAAATTGGTACGTTTAATTTCAGGTTCAGTAAATTCAGGACGACTTAAAAAATCTTCTTCACTGTATAAACGAATACACACACCCGGTGCGATACGTCCACAACGCCCTTTACGTTGATTAGCTGCTGCTTGAGAAATTGCTTCAATGGGTAAACGTTGCACACGTGAACGATAGTTATAGCGTGAAATACGGGCAAAACCACTATCAATCACATAGTGAATATTCGGTACAGTCAAAGCGGTTTCGGCAACGTTGGTCGCAATAATAATGCGTCGACCACCACCTGAAGAATTAAAAATCTTTTGTTGATCTGCCAAAGCCAACCGCGCATAAAGCGGTAAAATTTCAGTATGACGTGGACCATATTTCTGCAAGGTTTCTTGTAATTCTCGAATTTCCTGCTCGGTACTGGCAAAAATTAGAATATCGGCATGTTCAGGATGACCTTTTTCCTGTGCATCTTGAAAACATTCTTCTACCGCTTGCACCACCGCACGTGGCAGATTCTCTTCAAAATCATCAAATTCATCATCATCACTCCCACCGATGCTTAACTCGGAAATTGGACGATAACGTACTTCAACGGGAAAACTTCGGCCTTCCACTTCAAAAATGGGCGCGCCATGAAAATATTGGCTAAAGCGTTGCACATCTAAAGTTGCGGAAGTCACAATGACTTTTAAATCAGGGCGTTTTGGTAGTAGCTGCTTCAAATACCCCATAATAAAATCAATATTCAACGAGCGTTCATGCGCTTCATCAATAATGATCGTATCGTATTTACTTAAATAGCGGTCATGCGAAAGCTCCGCCAGCAAAATACCATCTGTCATTAAGCGCACAATCGAGTCTTGCGAACCCTGTTCATTAAAACGAACTTTGAAGCTGATGGATTCTCCGAGTTTTTCGCCCACTTCTTCAGCAATACGCTGTGAAACGCTACGTGCGGCCAAACGACGTGGCTGAGTATGGCCAATCATGCCTGTTAAGCCACGCCCTGCTAACATGGCAATTTGCGGTAACTGTGTGGTTTTACCAGAACCTGTTTCACCTGCCACAATAATGACTTGGTGCTGCTGAATTGCAGCCATCAATTGTTCAGCCGACTGCGTAACAGGCAGGTCTTGATTCAGTTTAATTTGAGGCAGACGGGCAAAACGCGCACGCACTTTAAGATTAGACTGTTCAAACAGCTCTTGATATTGCTGTGGATCACCATCTTTGCTACGGTGTAGTCGATTTAAACGATGACGGTCGCGGGCCATAACCCATTGATCGATATTTAAATGACTTTGCACAGATGATTTATCCCAGTAAAAATTTGAATCGCTCATTTTACGCCTTAAGCGGTCATAGAGAAAGCCTCTTCAACGTGATCGCCAGTCTGCCCATGAAATATGGTTATATTTCACCCCATTTCATGCCTTCATATCTAAGGTTAAAAGCCAAATATAGACGTGAAGCACAAGCTTATTGCGAGATTGCAGACTTGAATTTGTCAGAAAAATAGGCAACTACACCAACATAAAATATCTTTTTTCAATTTTAGCCTTGAAATTCAAGCCAGATGACTGCATGTTGAATAACGATCTAAATACGACAATTTGATTGTGACGTATTGTCATTTTTTCATCATCAAATTCATTTGTAATAAATGGTGATGCTATTGAGTGAAATGGTATTTAAATTACTCATTCGGTTTTTCCGATGCTTGTGATGTAAAAATACTGTTTCAGCAATAATTAAAAATTCGATATTCTACTTCCAAATTCAAAAACTAACCTCAATCATGGAGACAATGATGAGCTTAATTAATACCGAAGTTAAACCATTTAAAGCACAAGCTTACTTGAACGGTCAGTTCATTGAAGTTACAGAAGCTGACCTTAAAGGCAAATGGTCTGTAGTTTTCTTCTATCCAGCAGACTTCACTTTTGTATGCCCAACTGAGCTTGGTGACCTTGCTGACAACTACGCTGAATTCAAAAAATTAGGCGTTGAAATCTATGCAGTTTCTACTGACACGCATTTCACACACAAAGCTTGGCACGATTCTTCTGCTGAAATTAAGAAAATTGAATACCCAATGGTTGGCGACCCAACTTGGACGCTTGCTAAAAACTTCGAAGTATTAATCGAAGCTGCTGGTCTTGCTGACCGTGGTACTTTCGTTATTGATCCTGAAGGCAAAATCCAAATCGTTGAAATCAACGCTGGTGGTATTGGCCGTGACGCTCAAGAACTTCTTCGTAAAGTTAAAGCAGCTCAATACGTTCACGCTCACCCAGGTGAAGTATGCCCAGCTAAATGGAAAGAAGGCGATGCGACTCTTGCTCCGTCTATCGACCTAGTAGGTAAAATCTAATTTTTAAAAATTAGATTGAATCAAAAAAACCACGCCTTAAGCGTGGTTTTTTTTACAATTAAATTTCATGTAACTTTATTTAGAAAATATTTGAAGTCCCTGTAATTTCTGCTATACATTGAAGTAAGCCTTTTGTTTTATTTACGTTGAATTAAACAGAAAGGCCCATTGAGTTTATTCACAAATTCAAGGAGGTATGTATGGGAATAATGCTTGCCGTGACTTCTTGGAAATACAATGCGACTTCAAGATACTTAAAAATTTTTTATAACAATGGTTCTGGAGAACTCTACCACCCTGTGCCCCAATTTGTTTACGCCAATATGCTACGATGTACTGATAAAGCCGCTTTTGTACACAAATACCTAGAATACGACTTGCACTTCACACGCATTACCATCCAATGAATAACAATAAAAAAATCAGGGTAAGCCCTGATTTTTCACATCAATGGTTTACATCACATCAAAGATCATAATCTTTAGCGGTAATCACCAATAAACCCGCACCTAAAGACAAAATCGATAACAAATAATTGCCCTCTTCTTTTACCAAATGGGTAAATGCTTTCACGTCTTCTGCATGTGAAATGACATTATCAACAATCAACACTCCGCCCTGTTTAGACAGTAACCGTTTTAAATCTGACCAATAGTCCACATAGGCATCACGTTCTGCATCAAGTAGAATCAAATCATATTTTTCGGTACATTCTGCTAAATAATCTTTGGCATCTCCCACCCAGAACTGGATTAATGGGTCCAAGCCAAATTCTTGCGCAAACTGCTGTGCCTGCTGACTGCGCGTAGCATCAATTTCTAAGGTGGTGAGCTGTCCTTGCGTGACTTGTAAGGCATCTGCCAGCCACAAGGTCGAATAACCCGTAGATGTTCCAATTTCTAAAACTTTCTTCGATTTCTGGATCCGAATTTGCATCGCTAAAAACTGGGCAGAATCTGGTTCAATATTGCGGTAACGCTGTAATCGATCTTTTTGAGTGTCATCATGCTTTTTAAAAGAAACATATAAATCATTTATTCTTGCTTTAAATTGTGGGCTCAAACTCATCGAGACATTCCATTTTTAAATTGGCTATACGTTAAATTTCATTATTTATTTCATGTTCTATTCATATAGCAGTTTTTTGTATCAAATTAAAGCGAGGAACAGTTCTCCCATCTTCTAAAGTGACTTGCTCGGTAAACATACTTAAAGGACGCACCCATAAAGAATAATCGCTATATAAACATTGATAGACCACCAACTTTTCTTCAGTTTCACTATGTGTTGCGACAGAAAACACCTGATACAACTGACCTTTATAGTGCTGATAAATACCACGTTCTAACATCGTTGGACTCTACAAAAATTTGTGATGCTTCATGCTAAATGATTCAATCCAGTTTGGAAATTCAATCTATTGAAGATATTGTATTTTTATTCTGATCTAATCCAAAACTATCCAGTAAAAACTGGACTTGAGGAGACATAAAAAAACCACTCCCGAAGAAGTGGTTTTTATTCAATTATTTCTTGAATGGAAATGCATATTTCACGATACGTTTAATCACACTGCCGTATTGTTTTACCAAACTGGCATTATTGTAATTCAAACCATATTTCTCGCACACTGCTTGTACTTTAGGCGCCATTTTACGGTAACGACGCGCAGGTACATCAGGGTACAAGTGATGCTCAATTTGATGACTTAAATGTCCTGTTAAGATATGGAATGCTTCTGAACCCGTTAAGTTTGAAGAACCACGAATTTGACGCATATACCAGTGACCACGGCTTTCATTTTGCAAAACTGTTTTCGGGAACACTTCTACGTCTTTAGTAAAATGACCACAGAAAATCACACTAAAAGTCCAGATATTACGAATCCCGTTTGCCACAAGGTTCCCTGTAAATACAGGCAATGCTGCTGGACCTGCAATTAATGGAAAGAATACATAATCCTTGAACAATTGCTTGCCAATTTTGCGTTGTAACGGTTTCCACTCTTCTTTCAGTTCTTGTTTAGATTTACGTCCAAACCAAACTTTACCAATTTCAAGATTCTGAATGGCAACGCCCCATTGGAACAACAAACAAAATGGAATGCTATACAAAGGCTGTAATAAAAAGCCTGGTTTCCAACGTTGTTCTGGGAATAAACGTAATAAACCATAACCAATATCATCATCCATACCTTTAATGTTGGTATAAGTATGATGTTTATAATTATGGGTTTGACGCCAGTTGTCAGCGGTTCCAACAATGTCCCACTCGTAATTTTGACCACTAAATTTAGGATCATTCATCCAGTCATATTGACCGTGCATGACATTGTGCCCTAATTCCATATTTTCCATGATTTTGGCAAAGCCCAATAAGCCTGTACCCAAAATCCATGCTGGCGGGAACCAACCTGCAAATAAGCAGGCACGACCAGCAATTGAAGCATACTGTACCGTTGAATAAACACGGCGGATATATTTGGCATCTTTTTCGCCAATATCATCCAAGACTTCTTGTTTAATCGCGTCTAATTCACGCGCCAATTCATCTAACTCAAATTGAGTAAGTTCACGATTTTTTGGGTTCTTAAAATATTGTGCTTTTACAGGCATATTCATGATATTGAACTCTCTTATAAATCAATCACAAGATCTGTTTTGGCAGAACTTACACACAGTTTTAATGGATTACTTGGCTCGCTATTCTGTTGACCATTCAGCATGTCTTGGGTTGAGCCTTGTACTTTATTACATACACATTTATGACAAACACCCATACGGCAACCATAGGTTGGTTTGACATTGGCGTGTTCCAATCCCACCAAAATGGATTGTCCGCGTGGAATTGCAACCACTTTGTTGGATTTGCTTAAAGTCACATTCACAAAACCCGTATCATCATTTTCTACAGGCGTCATGCTAAAGGCTTCGCTTTGGAACAGTTGTGCTTGAGCAAAAAGCTGCTCCGCTTGCTGTACAAAACCTGAAGGACCACAGGCATAGACGATTGACTGATCAATATCTGTCAATGCATCTACCTGAGCTGCATTTAAGCGAGCATCTGCATTTTCTTCTTGGGTATAAAACACGTGATAAGAAAATTGCGGATATTGCTTCGCCCATTGTTCAAAATACGATTTGAATGCGAAATCTGCATAATGTTTTACCCAATACATCACATGAACTTTACGATCACGTAGTTGCTCTGACTGCGTTAAAGCAGTCAATAAGCTGTACATTGGGGTAATACCACTACCTGCGGCCAACAAAATCAAGGGTTGATTTTGTGCAGGCAACAACATATCGCCATAAGGTTGGCCAAATTCAAGTACATCACCGACTTGAGCTTGGTTGATCAACCAGTTACTGACTTTGCCTTGCTCCACTTTTTTAACCGTAAGCAAGACATGCTGGGCATCAATTTGAGTCAAACTATACGTCCGCTCATAACGTGCACCTTTCACATCCACCATCACAGGATGATGCTGACCCGCTTGACCCATTTTGAAATGACGGTTGACTGCTATCGTCAAACTGACCATCTCTTCAGCAGTATTGTCCTTTTGAACAATCTTGCCGAGGGCTTGGTCAACCGACCAAAGGGGATTGAGTTTTTGTAACCAGAAATTCAACGAGTGCTGATCAACAACACTGTCGACTAAAAAATTAAGGGGAGAATTTGATTTTTTTAGCATGAACATCTTCAAGACCACGCAATTGACTTTTAATTATTATACACATGTATATATATTTGTATATATATTCGTATTTTTTTATTCATTTCCCATCACAAGCAGTAAAGGCTATAATGCAAAAAAGCATTTAATCTATTGAAAAATATGAACCAGCCTTCGATCAAAACAAAACACGATACTACGACTCATGACCTTAGTACGGCACATGAACCCGTTGTGGTACGTTCTGTCGGTCGTAAAGCTACCATTACGAAAGATGAATTATTCCAAGCAGCACTCAAACTGATTGGACCACAGAAAAGTATTGCCTCTTTAAGTCTACGTGAAGTTGCGCGTGAAGCAGGTATTGCACCTAATAGTTTTTATCGACATTTCAAAGATATAGATGAGCTTGCCATTGAACTGATAGACCGTTCAGGGAACGTATTACGTCAGATTCTGCATGAAGCACGTTTACAAGCGATCAAGCAAAGCAGCATTATTCGTAGCTCAGTTGAAGTGTTTATTGAGCAGTTGAATACCGATGAAGGCAATTTAAGCCTGCTATTACGTGAAGGTTATACAGGCTCTGCCTCGTATAAACTTGCAGTAGATCGACAGCTCAATTATTTCCAGCAAGAACTGAAAGATGACCTGATTCGTCTAGAACGTCTCAATCACAGCAAAATGGCACACCCTGACTTAGCAGCCAAAGCCATTACCCAACTGGTGTTTAACATGGGAGCCAAAGTCATTGATTTACCGAATGAAGAACGTAAAGCAATGGCAGAGCAAACCATGATTATGATTCGTATGATTTTGGAAGGTGCGCGTCATTTGGATGAATCACAAATTCATTAAATACATCAGCAGTTAAAATTCCCAATAAAAAAGCACCCTCAGGTGCTTTTTTATTGGCTAAATCGAAAGTTAAACCTTAAGGTTTAACCACAACCAATACTTGAATGGCATCTGGAGTTACAGATAAACCCTCCAATAAAGCAATGCCTTCTTTTTGCAATTTTTGCAAGCATGTAATTTCGTCTTCACGGATACTTGGATTAAATTGCTTCAAGTAGCTTAAACGGTCAATTTCATATTGCCATTTTCCACCATAAATTTCTTTGGCTTGCTGCTTCATTTCTGGCAAAGCAGTTTTGGCAATATTCAAAGCTTGTTGATAACGTTCTTCAATCACATCACGACGCGCTTTCACCACCTGACGGCAACTATTACTGTCTAAATGATGTAAATACGGCTTAAGAATGCTTGGTTCAATCTTCATCGATAGATCTTGCCCAGTTTCACTGAGTAATACGCGAATCAATTGCTGTGGCAAGCTTGAAGGTAAGTTCAATGCTTTCGGTGCAATTACATCGACCTTAAACCAAACTTCTAACAGAATTGAACCTTGTTTTAATGCATTCGACTTTAAAATCGCAACATTGGTACTACCAAAGGCCTGCGTATTGATCATTTCCATAACACTTTCAGTGAATGGATGCTCTAAAGTCAAATATTGTGCATCTTCACGGACTTGAGCTTGATCGCGATAGAACGTCGCAGTCATGCCGTCTTCGTCCAAGGTTAAGCCCTGAACTTGCATTTGATCTGTCGGTTTAATAATGACTGTACCATTGCTTTGCTCATCAAAATCAATGTTGGTTGAAGCCATAAAACGCTTCATAAACATTGGCAAAGTGGTGTTGTCATCATAATCTTCAAGCGCTTGTACAATTTCTTGCGCCACAATCGGACGGCATGAATTGTATTCAAGTAGGCGGTCACGCCCTGCTTGTAATTCCGTTTCTAATGCTTCACGTTGTACGCTGACTTCTTCAAGCAAATCTTCAAACTGTTGGCCCATATCGGTAAGCAAACAGTCTTTTAAATGAACAATAAAGTTTTCTTGTAGCGTTTGTGCCGTAGGTGAAATATTACTAAAAATATTCAGCGCTTCGTTATACCAACGGAACATACGCTCTTGTGCAGTACCTTCTAGATACGGCACATGAATCTGAATACGGTTTTCTTGACCAATACGGTCTAAACGACCAATACGCTGTTCCAACACGTCTGGGTTGGCAGGCAAGTCAAATAAAACCAAGTCCGAAGCAAACTGGAAGTTACGGCCTTCTGAACCAATTTCAGAACAGAGTAAAATCTGCGCACCATAAGAATCTTCAGCAAAATATGCCGCAGCTTGGTCACGCTCAAGCAAACTCATGCCTTCGTGGAACATGGCGGTACGAATGCCTGCATGTAAACGCAACGCATTTTCCAAAGCTTCTACCACAGGACCGCTACGCGCAATCAACAACACTTTTTTGTGTTTTAACTGGGTACGTAGCATTTCCATGAGCCAACCCACACGTGGGTCGAATTCCATCCACGAACCATCAAGCTGTGCTTCTTCAGGCCACATTTGCTCACGCAATTTGCCATCTTTCGACCAGTTTTCTGGTGCAGGTAATGGTGCAGGCTGACAATCACGTCCTGGGAAACCTTGAATCGCTTCACGGGTATTACGGAATAAAATACGCCCTGTACCATGACGGTCCAACAATTCATGAATCGCACGGAAACGTTGTTCTGGTTCATCAGTAATACGGTGCCCCAATAACTGTTCAATTGCCGTTAAATGACTGTCTTCTAGCGGTAAATCAGACATCAGCACTTCTGCAATTTTTGCAGTATGTTGATACTTTTCCTCTTCATCCAAGAAGCGCTCTAATGAACTAAAACGTTGCGGATCAAGCAAACGTAAACGCGCAAAGTGGCTTTCAACACCCAGTTGCTCTGGTGTTGCCGTTAACAATAATACGCCCGGTGTTTGCTCAGCCAACTCTTCGACCAGATCATAACGATCATTGCCACCGTCTTCCTCATTCCACATTAAGTGATGGGCTTCATCCACAACCAACAAATCAAAACCAGCTTCCAACGCCTGTTCGCGCAAGTCGTCATGGTCAATCATCAAGTCAACGCTGGCAATAATGCATTGCTCAGTCAAGAATGGATTGAGTTCAGGGTCATGTTCTTTAATAGACGCGGTACGGGTCAAATCAAAAATAGAGAAGGCTAGATTAAAACGACGACGCATTTCAATCATCCACTGATACTGTAAAGAATCAGGAACTAAAATCAGAATACGTTCAGAACGGCCTGTTTTTAGTTGTTGATGGATAATTAAACCCGCTTCAATGGTTTTCCCCAGACCTACTTCATCTGCCAGTAAAACACGCGGTGCAAAACGCTTACCCACTTCATGTGCAATATAAAGTTGATGCGGAATTAAACCGACGCGCGCACCGACCAAGCCACGTAATGGGCTACTTTGCATATTGGCTTGCATGAGCAATGCTTCAATACGCAGGTCATACCATTCTTTATAGTCAATTTGGCTTGCCAGTAAACGATCTAAAGGCTTAGATAATTGAATTTGAGCGCCAATACGGGTTTCATTCAGGGTTTTACGTTCTTGCGTACCATCTTCTAAGCTACGCACGACAGCGTAACGTACCACACCATGATGATGCTCCAATGACTCGACCAGCCATTGCGTTCCTTCCTGATCATGCACTTCATCATTCGTATTAAATACGATACGAGATAAAGGGGCATTGTTTCGGGCATATACTCGCGTTTCGTCGCTTTTTGGGAATAAGATGCTAATCGATCGTTCATCAACGTCAATTAATACCCCTAAGCCAAGCTCTGTTTCTGTGTCAGATAACCAACGTTGACCAATAGCAAACTGCTGCAATTTTTCCACCTTTATCTCAAATGTAGACCAAGAAATAATTGCTCAAAAGAGAATATTATTTGAACAAAGTTTCATGGCTTTAAGCAATATATTTTGACATAAAGCTCACTAAAAAAGTGGGCTTATTCGAATCTGAAGCGTATTTTTTTCGCCTTAAAACGGTACCGGGCAGTAGAATTCAACTAACTGCTCTGTTTTAGGATGTAGAAAACTTAAACGCTCTGCATGTAGACACAAGCGATCCAATAACAGTTGCTCTGGCGTGGCATACAACGTATCACCTACAATAGGATGTCCCAAATATTGCATGTGTACACGGAGCTGATGCGAACGCCCTGTAATCGGTGTTAGTTCTACACGAGTCACAGGCTGACCTTGCATTTCAAAATGTTCGGTCGCCTTCCAATGGGTTAGGGCTGGCTTGTTGTGACTTGGGTCAGCAATATGCAACGGAGGACGTGATGGATCATACACCACAGGTACATCTACAGTGCCCTCACCTTGCAAGTGTCCAGCCACCACAGCTTGATAAATTTTTGACGTTTGGCGTTCTTGAAACTGACGTGAAATTCGGTTTTGTCCGAATTTAGAAAGAGCAAAGACCAAAATACCCGAGGTATCTCGATCTAAACGATGAATCAGCAAGGTTCTCGGCTCTTCTTGGAGCAACCGATTAATCACACAGTCTTGTAAGTCAGCCGTTTTTCCTGGCACTGTAAGAATCCCCGCGGGTTTATGGATTACCATAAAATCCTCGTCACGGTGGATCAGATGTTCATTCAGAAATTGACTCAAGAGATATTCCAAGCTGACTGTGCAAACAAGCGGGCAATAATAAGAAGCTCCCTTATAAATTACAATGCAAAAATCGACAAAAGTCAGCGTTTTTTACGATTTTATCCAAAAAAGTTCGATTTCACTCACATTCAGAATTATGAGTCCTGCACTGAATCATTTTTTTGACAGTTATACTTTTCTTCACAGCTTGATGATGAATATGGACATGATTGGCGCGACATAATTTACCTAAACGCATCACTATCATAAAATCAACAGCATAGGCTTTTAAAGCCTGCACCAAATCTCATGCAAATGATTCCCCACCAAACACTGCATCGATAGTATCACTCTCAATGCAAATTTACGCACTCATTCAATCAGTCGGTTCTAAAGGTTTCATCTCCAATAGTTTCAACCCAGTATGTTCACTCTAAATCACTAATAGGAGTATTGAGTGCTTGAGCATTGTGAATTGAATGCTGAATCTTTAACCCCAATTGACTGTTGACTTAATGACCTAATCGAGAGTTCTTAGCTAGAGCAAACCTATGATCAGTTAACTCTTAGATAAAACTCAGCATTGATTACGCTTAAGAATATTTAAGTCGAATCATTTTGGGTATTGGTTAGAAAGCTTAACCCTGAACCTGTGCCAGAAATTTTTGAATGGCATATTGAGCAATTTCTGCATCCTGAAATGATTTAACACCTGAAATTCCTATCGCCCCAATAAGTTCCCCTTGATATAAAATGGGTTCTCCACCTTCAAGCATGCCTGTGAGGCTCTCTACCGTTAAAAATCCGTCTTGTCCATTACGAATTAAATCTTCAAACAATTTGGTCGGACGTTTACTGATCGCCGAACATTGTGCCTTTTCATGACACAATCGCGCAGTCATTGGAGATGCTCCATCCATACGCTTCATACTCAACAAACAGCCTGTTTCATCAACGACCGCGATACTCACCGCAAAGTCATGTTGTAAAGCATACGCATAGGCTGCATTTAAGATCAATTCAGCATCAGCCAACTCTAAACAATATTTGGTTTTCATCAATTTTCCTTACATAAAAAAGCCTGCAACATGGTCACAGGCTCTTTTGAACAATCACTGCGTCTTATGCTTTATTTCAGCAAAGGTTTCTTTTGCAGCTTGAATGGTAAATGCAATATCTTCATCACTATGTGCACTTGAAATGAAGCCTGCTTCAAATGCCGATGGCGCCAAGTTCACACCACGGTCTAACATCCCATGGAAGAATTTACGGAATGCAGCAACATCACATTTCAGCATCGAATCGAAACTGGTGATGTCTTCTTGATCGGTAAAGTAAAGACCAAACATTGCGCCCGCTTGTTGAGTTTTGAAAGGAATACCAGCAGCATCAGCTTCTTGCTGTAACCCTGCCAAAAGCTTTTCTAATTGAGCTGTTAAGTTTTCATAGAAACCAGGTTGGCGTAAATGTTTGAACATTTCAATGCCCGCACGCATCGCGAGTGGATTACCCGACAATGTACCCGCTTGGTAAACCTTGCCTAAAGGTGCAATGCATTGCATGACTTCACGTTTACCGCCAAAAGCACCTACTGGTAAACCTGCACCAATAATTTTACCTAAAGTGGTTAAATCTGGAGTTACGCCATAATGTGCCTGTGCCCCACCGAGTCCAACACGGAAACCCGTCATTACTTCATCAATAATGAACACCGAACCATGTTCATCACACACTTCACGAATGGCTTGCAAGAAACCTTCGACAGGTTTTACCAAGTTCATGTTGCCCGCTACAGGCTCTACAATCACACCTGCAATTTCAGCACCAAATTTAGCAAAACACTCTTTTAAGGTTGCAATGTCGTTATACGGCAAAGTTAAAGTATGTTTGGCAAAATCGGCAGGTACGCCCGCAGAAGTTGCTTCCCCTTCACCTGTCGTCAATAAGCCTGAGCCCGCTTTAACCAATAATGAATCTGAATGACCGTGGTAACAGCCTTCAAACTTCACAATTTTGTCGCGTCCTGTATAACCACGTGCCAAACGAATCGCCGTCATGGTTGCTTCAGTGCCTGAATTGGTCATACGCACCATTTCAATCGACGGCATAATTTCACAAATCACATCGGCCAAAGTGGTTTCATGTACTGTTGGTGCACCAAAACTCAAACCATCCACCGCAGCCTCTTGAACCGCTTTAATAATGGCTGGATGAGCATGACCAAGAATCATTGGCCCCCAAGAACCAACATAATCCACATAGCGCTTACCATCCACATCAAACAAATAAGCCCCTTGCGCTTTTTCAATAAAGATGGGTGTACCGCCCACACTATTAAATGCACGTACAGGCGAATTCACACCACCTGGAATATGTTTACTGGCTTGTTTAAATAGTTGTTCTTGCTTTGGAGATAAACTCATGAATTTACTCAACCTAAATAGAAAATAATCGACTTACAACATTATGCAGTTTTAGCAAATAACTGTGCCCATGCATGCACACGGGATGGGATGTCAGCTACGTTCAACGCTAATATATCACTAATTACCGCGCAAAGGTCCGCACCTTTGGTGATCACAAGCCCTGAATTTTCAACGCTTAAACCACCAATTGCACAAATAGGCACTGCAAATTTCTGCCTCGCCTGAGCAATCACTTCAATACCCACATTCCCTGCTTCTGGCTTGGTTGCAGTTGCATAGACGGCACCAAATGCCACATAAGTCGCACCTTCCGAAATCGCCTTTTCTGCTAAGGCTAAAGAATTTAAACAGGTGCGCCCAATAATGACCCCTTTTGGCAAACGAGCAACTGCATCAGCAATTTCACCATCATCCTGTCCTAAATGCACACCCAATCCGTATTGTTGTGCAAGAGCCAAATCATCATTAATTACAAATGGCACAGCATACTGCTCGCATACTGCTTTAATTTGCTCAACTTCTACTGGCTGATCTGCCTGACTTATTTTTTTACGGCGATATTGAAGAATTGCAATCTGTCCGGTTGCCAAAGCTGCGTGTAATTTTTCTAGCAATACATTTAACGGATCATCATTGGTAATGAGGTATAAACCACGCATAAAAACGCCTTTCCACAACGGTTTAAAGAATCAATCTAGAGATAAATTCTAAGATTTCATAAAAAAGCCATCATAGCATTATGATGGCTTTTCGGCAGATGAGATTTGCCCAATTTTAATGCCTTCATTGGGGTACTTATAAATAATTACCTTCTCGTTCAGGTTGATACAATACACGTTCGATTCTAACCTTCATTAAATGTCCATCAGGTTGTGGCCATTCAATTTCCTGCCCCTCAGCGAGTCCCAGAATTGCTGCACCTACAGGAGCAAGCACATTTACCTGTCCTTTATCTCCACGAAAATCATGCGGATAAACCAAGGTAATTTCTGTAGGCGTTGTGTCTGGTGTAATGGTCACCAAAACACGTGCATTCATGGTCACGACATTGGCAGGAACATCTTGCGGAGCTACAACATTTGCACGCGCCAACTCCTCTTCTAAATGTTCCATAGTCGGCGTTAATTTTGATTGGTGTTCTAACATGGTTTCTAAACGATTCAGGTCTTGTTCAGAAACAATAATGGTAGGTTTATCCATAAAACCGTCCTTCTTTAAAAAAATCATGTTGAAGTAATGATTTGTTTGTTCTTTATTTTCACTTGCTGATTTATTTATAACAGAAAATGAAGAATGGTGATGATAAGCATTTTGTATAGATATAAAAAAGCCCCCCTTGAGGGAGGCTTCTCAAGCAAAATGCTAATTATTTTGCATATACAGGGAATTTAGCACATACCGCTGCAACTTTTGCTTTTACGATTTCGATAACTGTTTCACTGCCTTTCGAATCAAGAATGTCAGCAATCCAGCCCGCCAATTCGCGAACTTCTGCTTCACCAAAGCCACGAGTCGTTACTGCTGGTGTACCAATACGAATACCAGAAGTAACAAACGGAGAACGTGGGTCATTTGGTACTGAGTTTTTGTTCACAGTAATGTGAGCAGCACCCAACCAAGCATCCGCATCTTTACCAGTAATGTCTTGTTTGATTAAAGATAACAAGAACAAGTGGTTTTCTGTACCACCAGAAACAACATCATAACCACGAGCAATTAATACTTCAGCCATCGCTTGAGCATTTTTAACTACTTGTTGTTGATATTCTTTGTATTCAGGCGCCATCGCTTCTTTAAAGCAAATTGCTTTAGCCGCAATCGCGTGAACTAATGGACCACCTTGGTTTCCTGGGAATACTGCTGATTGAAGTTTTTTCTCAATTTCTTCATTCGCTTTTGCTAGGATTAAACCAGAACGTGGACCACGAAGTGTTTTGTGAGTCGTAGTAGTCGTTACGTCAGCAATTTGCACTGGGCTTGGGTAAACACCCGCAGCAACTAGACCAGCAACGTGTGCCATGTCTACAAATAGGTAAGCACCCACTTTATCCGCGATGTCACGGAAACGTTGCCAATCGACGATTTGGCTATATGCAGAGAAACCAGCAACGATCATACGTGGCTTGTGTTCAACTGCTAAACGCTCAACTTCTTCATAATCGATCTCGCCAGTTTCTGGGTTTAGACCGTACTGAATTGCATTATATGTTTTACCAGAGAAGCTAACTTTAGCACCGTGAGTCAAGTGACCACCGTGAGCCAAGCTCATACCTAAAACAGTATCGCCTGGGTTAAGAAGCGCTAAGTAAACAGCAGAGTTTGCTTGTGAACCTGCGTGTGGTTGCACGTTTGCGTAATCTGCACCAAAAAGCTCTTTAGCACGGTCAATTGCTAATTGTTCAATTACGTCTACATATTCACAACCGCCATAATAGCGTTTGCCTGGGTAGCCTTCTGCATATTTGTTAGTGAGTTTTGATCCTTGAGCTTCCATTACTGCTGGTGAGCAATAGTTTTCTGATGCGATTAACTCAATGTGAGCTTCCTGACGAGCGTCTTCGTTAGAAATTGCTTGAGCTAATTCTGGATCAAATTCAGCAATAGAGATATTGGCAAACATTAGCGAGGTCCTATGTATTTAGGGCTTTTAAGCCGTGCTAAGATTGGCGCGTATTGTAGCACGAAGTTTGCAAATATTGAGAATGATGTTTGCTCAGTTTTACATAAAAAAAGCTCATGTTGATAAAAAACATAAGCTTCTTTTGTTCAACTCAACTTATTGAATTGGCATTAATGTTTGTACATCTATCAAAATATTCGGAATATTTAGCACATAAGCCGTACCATGATCCCAAGTCGTGTTGGTTTTATAGGTGATTTGCGAGTTTTTAGCCGCATCTCCACTCAGCAATGTGTCTGTAGCAACTTTTGGAACTGTAGTATCCATAGCACCTTGATAAATAATAATAGGCGTACTTATTTTAACCTGAAGAGGCTGTGAATCTGTATTTAAGAACTTTTTCACTGGAGATAAGGTCATAAAACCACTTTGTGTTCGTGGGTAGTTGGTAATATCACCAGCATGCGTTTGTGCATAAGCTTGCATACCTAAACCAAATTCCTGACCTAAAGAGATGCCGTACTGGTCAAAACGGCGATCAACATTCTTCTCTGCATCGTTTATGTCCTTATTCAGTTTTTATTGTTTTTTTGCTTCATTCTCAGCAACGTTTTATTTTTACTCTTTTTTATCATCTTGTTCAATTTTATTTCAATTTGGACAACATAAATCTTAAACAGCTTTCAGCATTAACCCTCCGCAATCAAAGCCCATCGACACATTAAATTTGTTTCATAAGTCCCGAAAATGTTAAATTGAGGCATTCTGCTGCACTTTAGGATTTTTATATGCATGCCATTATTTTGGATACAGAAACTCATACCTTAAATGGTCAACCCATCGAAATTGCATATGCACCTATTGAAGTCGAAAATGGCAAACTGACTCTAGATAAGTCCAAATTATTTGACCAACTCTATAGCGTGGATGAACCAATCTCTTTTGCAGCTATGGCAGTACATCATATTTTAGAATCTGACCTAATCGATCAACCTCACTACAGTAGCTTTATCCTCCCAACCGATACACAATATATTATTGGTCATAATGTTGATTATGATATTCACGCCATTGAAAAATGCGGTGTCGATACCAGTTCAATAAAAGCAATTTGCACATTAGCGCTAGCGCGTCGCGTTTGGCCCGATGCTGAAGCGCATAATATCTCAGCGTTAATTTATATGATCAGTAAAGGCAGTGAAAAAGCCCGAGAAATGATTAAAAAAGCACATCGTGCAGACATGGACATTATTCTGACGGCCAACATTTTAATGCACATTGTTCATCAACTAAATATTAACAGTATTGAAGAACTTTATGCCGCTTCTGAAGATGCGAGAATTCCACGAAGCATTAACTTTGGCAAACATCGTGGTACCAATATTGTAGATCTGCCTGCGGACTATATCCAGTGGCTACTCCGTCAAGATGAGCTTGATCCCTACTTACGTAAGGCATTAGAAAACGTGAATTTGGTCACAGTATAAATCTATGATTTGTAATTAAATTTTAACAATAGTGTAATTTTCACGCAGTATAGTCTGCTTAATTTATCTCATGGAATAAATTAAGACATGATTCACTATTCTAAAACACAATTAGGACATGACGCACTAAAACAACGTAGCTTGCCATTAAATGCAAGACAGCGTCGCTTGCTGGTTCTTATCGGAACTGAAGATTTTGACTCCATGAACGAAATCTTCAAACAGCGCCTTGCCCCGCCAGAACTGATTGAACAGTTAAGTGAAATGGGGCTAATTATGGCATCAAGTATTCGGTCTTTGGCTGAGGCTGAAACAAGCGATCAAATTCAAACTACATCGCTTCATACAGCGCAGCAAAATGCTTTTACCCATCGTCTAACGAAAGAACCACAACAGCCTATTCAATTAGAAATTACTGAACCTAGACCACAAGCTGTACGACTCAGTGAAGAACAAATTGTTCAACCTAACCCACCTATAGAAGTTGAACCTAAATTTGAAGATTTAGTCGCTCTGGATTTTGATGATGTTAAGTATTTAATGGCGCAACTGCTGCAAAAATACTGCGGACTCATGGCAAAACAACTAATTCTACGCATTCAAGGATCAGAGGATATTCGTGCGCTCAAATTATGCCAGATGCAATGGATTACCCAGTTACAGGAAACTCGCATTCCGCCCAAAGAACTGAATCGAATTTTGCATCAAATTAATTTTTCACTACAACGGCTTAATCCAGCGTGAAAATTTAAGACTTATTTTGTTTTAAGCCATTCTAAATAATGTTTTATCTATGCATAAAAGAATTGAGAAATTATCTGATAAATCAATTAATTGAAACTAAAAAATCAGTTAATATGCCTAATGTTAGGATTATTTGTATGTCCTTTTTCTACCTAAGTCATATAGTTTTAAACCTAATTTTCAATGAAATAGAGCTATTTAGGTTCTGAAATAATGCCGCACATTTTAGTTTTTCATCCAGATGATCATCCTGCACATCTTAAAAAAGTCGGCAATTGGGTCATTACCTTTCCACCTGATTCGCCTCTGGAATGTACTTCACAATTGATTATTCGCAGTGTAATTCCACCGCAAATGGACAAACAGTGGCAACTGCAAAGTTTAGAGATTCAGCAAACTGAAGTCATCCAGCACTGGGAAATCATCTCGATATGTTATTTTGATGGAACACATTTGAAAAAGTTGAATGCTGAACAATTCAATATCGATGCAGATAAAATGATGAATGGTCTGATTTTAGAATTGAAAAAATATGATGTGTACGTCGAGTTGCAATAAAAATTAAAGATTTATACTTGTTATAAGTAAGGCAATAAATGCTGTCGTAAAATATAGAACCTTAAAACAGCAAGAACTCGCATTTCTGCGAGTTCTTTTATGTTGGATGGCTAGTGCTGATTTTTTATTTGAACTTAACGTTGCAAATTCAATTAGCTGTCAATGATCCGTCCAACTACTTCGTAGCTCTTTGTGTTGCTAGCTACTGTAGTTTCACTATAAGTCTATGCCATATATTTGGCAAGTCACTGTGACATTTCAAAACAACTTATATGCAAAAAATACATTGAATAATTATTAATCAAATGATCCAATAGATGAGCTTTAAAATCCACATTTACACGTTGGTTTACTCTAAGGCAATTCATTAGATTTTCATTTAATTAAATTTTTATAAATAACACCATCTTTCATAATCACGAGAAAATTACTTTCTGGGTTAGCAATCAACTGAATATTGTCTAATGGATTTCCATTTACTAGTAATAAGTCAGCTAAAGCACCTTCCTCGATGACTCCAAGTTTTCCAGCATAAGGACTTCGTTGCCCAGATAAGCTTAGCAGTTCTGCATTTGTTGATGTTGCCATGCGTAATACTTCTGGGGAACTATACCATTTAGTCATAGTTGTAAGAATGGCTCCTTGATTTTTAGTTGCTTTAGAGTCAAATAAAATGTCAGTTCCCCATGCTACTTTCAGCTTATATTTTTTTGCCAATTTAAATGCTGTATCTGTCCCTGTTTGTACCTCTATTTGCTTCTCTCTAGCTTCACCTTGTTGTGGATTCGCAAATTCATTATCAATAAATGCCTGCCCACTGAGCCAAGCTTTCTTTTCAGCCATCATTTTTGCAGTCGGTTCATCCATTAACTGAGCATGCTCAATAACTTTTACGCCGCCACGTAAAGCGGCTTGTATCGCACGTGGGGTATATGCATGAACTGAAACATAGGTTCCCCAATTTTCTGCTGCATTAACGGCTGCCTGAAATTCTTCTTCACTATACTGAGCAACATCGATTGGGTCATATTGTGAAGATACACCGCCTCCAGCCGCCAATTTAATTTGACTGGCTCCCAACATTAATTGCTCTCTAACTCTTTTTGTCACCTCATTCGGTCCATCTGCAATGACCCCACCACCAATTTGTTCTCCACGACTTAATCCCCCTCCTCCTGAGGATGGAATATCATAAGTCATTCTAAAATCACCATGTCCACCCGTTTGCGAAATCATGGCGCCAGATGGCCAAATGCGCGGTCCTTCTACAATCTTCGCATCAATTGCTCGTTTCAAAGAAAAAGTCGGACCACTCATATCTCGTACACTAGTGAACCCTCGCATTAAAGTATTTCGTGCTTCTTGTGCTGCGTTGAAATTGAAATCTGCAACTTCAGATGTCAGAAGCTTAGAGACTGGCATTGCAGCCATCATGGCATGCCAATGTGCATCAATCAAACCCGGCATTAATACCTTTTGAGAGCCATTAATAATTTGTGTATGAGCATTCGAAGGTATATTGCTCTTAGAGATCTGTTGAATTTTATTGCCTCGAATCAAGACATTCATTGGAGAAGTTACTTTCTGTGACTTTCCATCAAAAATTTGAACATTTTGAAATAGAACTTCTTGTATATCATCCGACATAGGAGACTCCGCAAATGCAGTTGAAGTAAATCCCAAGAAACTAACGACAATGGCACACATTCTTTTTTTTGTTTCCATAATCAAACCTCTCATAAGTTATAATTGATGATTAAATAATATGTTTTTATAAAGCATGTCTTACCAATCTACATTCACACGTCGATTAGGACCCAAGCAACTAATTAGATTTTCATTACGCTGACTACCATCACACTGCTGGTACAAATCAGTTTTATTGTTCGCTTTGATTTTAATCCGTTGTGGAGCAACACCATATTGAACCAATAACTGGGCTACAGTATTGGCACGTGCCCGAGAGAGCTTTTGATTATAATCATCTGAGCCTAATCTATCTGTATAGCCAGACACAACAACTTGACTGGTCTGACTGGTTTGATTAATCCGATTTGCAAGTGTGCTTATGGAACGCTCACCAGTCACTATTCCTGCTGCATCTGAGCGATCAAATTCAAAAAGAATATCAATTGCACTCTCTGTTGTGTCTACAGTTTGAGTCACTGGTAATTCGGGTTGAGGCTTCGTAATCTGCTCGGGATACTTAACGAGTTTTTCACAATCTTCGCCTTTCCAACTTAAACGTTCTGACAACGATTTTCGATCAAAGTCGACTCTTAACTGACATCGTTTATATTGTTGTGTATTCGGTACTCGAATATCTAAAACATAGTTCCATGTTTTAGGACCGAATATACCTTCATTAAATTGTGGATCACCTAAAATATGCCGAAATTGATTTTTATCCAAACCTACATCAAGTCGTGCAATATCATTCACATCATAACGTTTAACTTGTTTTAAATAACTTTTTTTTAAATCCGGAAAACTAACTTGCTGTCCCGTTGACACAACTGTTTCCGCAGCCATAGTCGATAAGGGTACACATAGCATCACACTATAAAGAAAGGTTTTTTTCATAGCAGTTATTCTCATTCATATTCTAATTAAAATGAACAAAACTTGAGAGCCTCACTGAGAGGTCTAATCAATCACACCACTAAATCCAATACGTACACTTGGATCCCCCTGTGATGCCGCAGCCATGCCTCCAGTAAATGACCAACGCCCATTATCGGCTGTCTTACGCAAGGTGACACCAACCGCATTTTCCCCACCATGGTATGCAGCCCCAGCAGCATAAGTGAATTTTCCTGCTACAAATGGTGCACCTTCCATTGCCATAGCTGCTGCAATACCTGCATTTGCCTTTTTCTCTACATCATCAATTCGCCCATTGGTATTATAGAATACCTGCTCGATTCGATCTCCTAAATTGGTAATTCTGTCGCCCAAATCAATATCGGCTTGATTGAGTGCGCCTAAAGCATCACCTACATTATGGTATGTCCCCTTGTTTACATTATAAGTAGGGGCTGTGAATTGTCCGTTTTCATATTTTGCGCCCCCACCTAATGAGGTCGTAATATATTGATTTGAAGTATTCAGTTGTGAGCCGTTCACAGCATCTTTAGACGTGCTTGAAACCTCTCCAGCCGCCACATTGGTAATTTTTTTGTTGCCTGCATTAATACCATTTTGGTCAATCGTGACGTCTCCAACTTTGACGGTATTTGCAGTGACAGTATTAGAAGTAACTGAATTAAATTTCACATCGTCCGCTGTGGCTACAACAAACTCTTTACCACCTGCACTGTTCTTAGTCTCAGTCACTGTAATATTTTGACCCGAAACAACTGTAGAATGCTGCCCAGCCTTTTGATTAATTGAGCTAATGGCATCATTAATATTGGTTTCACCTGTTCCTCCAATATTAACAATGGTATTACCATCTCCACCTTGGAATGCTCCATCACCAATAATGTCATGGATTTGACTACCATTCACGGCGTCTTTACTGTTCTGTGCAATACTACCCTCTGCAACATTCGTTACCTTATTTCCAGCTGCATCAATGCCATTTTTAGTAACGCTTGGCCCACCAGTAATTGTAAGTCCATCATTATTAATAACAGTATCGCCTGTAGTTACACTATCAACTTTAATATCTTTAGCGAGTTCAACACTGACGTTATTTCCGCTATTACTTATATTAATATTTCCGTCTTTATTGCCAAAATCTACAGTATCCTCAGACTTTACTTGACTGCTATTTGCTCCATTGGTTGTTAAGTTCCACCCTTTATTGGCTGTTTGTATACTGTCGCTGACCGCTTTAAGTTGGTCTTCTGTAGCAGCCTGCCCACTGACATAATTATCTGGATCGAAAGTTTTATTGGTTAATCCACCAATGGTTCCTGTTGAGCCATTTACAATGACAGGGTTTGCTCCACCTACAATAATCTGCGTAGGCCCTAGTTGAGTTTGGAACAAACCATTGCTGAGATTAATACTGCCTGCACCAATCAAACTACTATTGGTTCCATCGCTGACTAATGTTCCATCTGTGGTACTGGTATTGGTTTTATTGCCATCTTTTAGCTCAACCTTGCCATCAGTGACCTTACTTTTTCCAACCGTTAAACTACCTGCACTGGTTAGATCAATATTTTTAGATAATTCGACTTGGACTTTTCCACCTGAAACTTTGGTACTGATATTACTATCTGCACCAATCACCTCAATGCTTTCCCCCAACGTCTTGGTGACGGTATTACCATCTTCCGCGGTTAAAGCAAAGCCCGCATTGTTTAAACCTGTTTGGATTTCTTTAAGCTGTTCTTCTGTGGCTGCACGACCTACAGTCGCAAAGTCACCACTGGTTGTGGTTTTATTGGTTAGACCAGTAATCTCACCAGTATTACCATTCACAGTCACAGGATTTCCACCTGTTGCAGGTCCAATTTTCACGACTGGCTCTAGCCCAAAAGTAATGCCATTACTGCCTGTGTTGGTAATTTTAATATTGCTATCTGTTGCACTAAAATCAACATTTTCACCAAGAGCAATGGTATCTTTGGCACCAGTGTCTGCATTCGCACTGACTGTAAAACCTTTATCGATAATCTGTTTAATTTGACTGCCGTTTACAGCATCCATTGAACTATCTGTAATATCACCCGCAGCAACATTGGTAATTTTATTGGTTCCTGCATTTATACCTGTCACTGTCACACTTGGTGCATTCGGGACTGCACCACCACTTGAGTTCACGAAGGTTAAGCCTTTGCTGTCAATAACCGTACCCCCAGCATTAACACTATCGAGCTTAATATCTTTGGCAAGTTTAATGGTCAGTTTATTATCGGTACTGTCTGCTACTACTCCAATATTGTTATCCGTCAGATTAGCTTCAACCGACTCTCCACCCACAATACTTAAGCGTTGACCCAATCTCCGATCGACATTTACACCTGCATTGTCACCCACAAATGTAAGCGGCGTTGCCAATTGATCTTCTGTTGCAGCCCGCCCAGACACATAATTAAGTGGATCAAAGGTGGTATTGCTCAAGCCTGTAATCGTGCCATTTTTGCCATTAATTGCAATGGTTGCACCACCTGGCAGACCACCAATATTCACGACTTCCGCCAGTTTCAAATCAAGGTCAGCCCCGATATTACTAATCAAAAGGTTATTGTCACTATTTGAGAAATCTACAGTCGCATCAGGTGCAATATTGGTACTACTGCTTACATCTTTATTGGTCGTTAAATTCCAGCCTTTGTTGGCATTCTGAGCAGTGTCATTCACTAATTTAAGTTGTTCTTCTGTCGCTGCTCGTCCAACCGTTGCAAAATCTGCTTCCGTTAGCGTCTTATTGGTTAATCCAGTTAAAGTACCTGTTGTGCCACTAAGCAGTACATTATTGGTCGCATTTTTTAAATTAATACTACTGGCATTACTGGTGTTACTGTCTGCTCCAGAGGTCATCACGTTTTGGGTCGATGTGCTTATATTACTGTTATTTGCACTGTCTCTAATTTCAACCTGACCATCGGTCACTTTAGTTGTCCCGACAGTTAAACTCCCTTGCGCTGTAAGGTTTACATCCTTCGCCAATTTAAGTTGTAAAGTATCTGTACCATCTGCTACAACACCAATATTGCCGTCGGTAAGCACTCCTGTAGCGCCCCCTTTAACATTGAGTTGCTCTCCTAATTTGCGGTCTACCTTGGTACCACTATCACCTGCAAAACTCAGTGCAGTGTCAGCCAAATCCGTAATGGCTTGATTGGTTTGATAGAGCTGACTGCCATTAATGGCATCTGTACTTGAACTACTAATCCGTCCTGCCGCAACATTGACAATGGTGCGTTCAGAGCCTACATCTCCCACACTCACACTTGATGAGATGGTCGGAGCACCCGCAAAATTATAGGTTTTGCCATTAATAATCATGGATGGTGTCGCCACATAGGCAGCAGAGACTGAATTGTTGCCTAAAACGACTGCATTTTCATGCGAAGCCGTTGCAGATTTACCAAATACAGATGCGCCCTTTGCAGTCACAGAAGCACTGTTTCCTATAGCAACTGCATCTTCCTGAAGTGCTGTTGCACTTGTACCTATAGCGACAGAATTCAGTGCATTTGCATTGGACTGTTTACCTAATGCAATTGCATTAACGCCATTAGAAATCGCATTGTTACCTATCGCGGTTGCGTCTCGAGCACGACTAATGCTGTTTACCCCGAAAGCAATTGCATTTTCACCAGAACTTTCAGCATTTTGACCAATTGCCATCGCTTTGGCAGCAAAACTCTTTGATTGTGAACCGATTGCTAAACCATCTTGTGCCGTACTATTTGCATCCGATCCTATAGAGGTTGAACTAATGCCCGAAGCTTTAGCATTATCCCCATAGGCCATGCTATCTTCTGCACTTGCATTAGCAAATCGTCCCAACGCTACACCCTGCGCACCACTAGCTTTGGACTGATATCCAATTGCAGTCGCATTGTCTCCTTGCGAAAGTGCTTGACGACCAATCGCAATACCTTGGTTCGCGGTATTCACCTCCGCATCACTCCCGATCACAACGGCATAATCGGAATTGTTACCATCTGCTTCGGAACCTTTCCCAATCACAACACTATCTTCACCTCGGCTTTCACTATTTTTACCAAAGGCAATATTATTTGTACCGGATGCTACGGCAGCATCACCAATCGCAATCGATGAAATTCCGATTGCTCCAGTTCCTGAACCGATAGCAATCGCTTGCTCTCTGGCCGCAATCACTGAATTACCCAATGCAATACTATTGGATGCAGTCGAAGATGTACTCGCACTTGGCCCAATGGCTAAAGAATTAGTGCCTTGAGCACCAGTATTGTTTTCGTTATTTAAATCAGTTGTATTGACAGAAAAATAATGCGGTCCAGCCTCTGCGACTGCATTTTGCAACTGCCCTAAATTCACCGCAGAAGTTAAATCATTTTCATCTGCTTTCACATTGCGAATAATGGTTCCATCTGTACCGACCAAATTCACCACAGATTTATCTGAGTTATACAACACGGCATCGGGTACGATACCTCCAATTTGTCCACTACCGAGTAAATCAAACGCATCTTGAATTGGTGGTTGGTAGTTTACTTGTATCACCTGTAGATGGATCTATAACATTCACTTGTATGAGTGGAAGTGTTCCATCACTACTAATACTGGCAGGGTTACCACTTGAATCTGTTGCACCCATCACTCGAATAATATCATTCTGCAATGCTTTAATTTGATTGACGGTCACAGCATCTTGTAGATCTGAGCCATCTGCAACATTAATAATGCGACGGAGTGTATTACTACTCCCGACCGATACAACGTTATATCCCCCCACACCTGCAGAAGCATTAGTGATATAACCATTACCAAATGAATTCACATCCGCAATACTTCCAGCACCTAATGCGACGTCATTTTGTCCGGCCAATGCATCAGACCCTAAAGCAACACCAAAGGTTCCGTTTACAATAGCGTCATACCCTAAAGCAGCACCAGCTTGCGCTACAGTGGCACGAGACCCCACAGCAACACCCAAACTATCTGAGGTTGTTGAGGAGCCAATCGCTACTGAATTCTGTATAGTTGCATTTCTATCCGTATTACTTTGATAACCAATTGAAATATTTTGATTACCAGATAAATTTGCTCCTGCTTCTGTCCCTAAAGCAATGTTGTAATCCGAACTGGTTGTATTCACACTAGAATTACTACCAGCCCCAACACCTATTGAAATCGCTTGATTACCACCAATATTTTGCCCTGCGTTTGCACCTATCGCGATATGCCCATTTCTATCTTCAGTTCCTGAGCCAACTGAGCCTGATCCTGCCGAACTACCAATGGAAACACCGTCTGATACACTTGATTTTGCACCATTCCCTAAAGCAATTGCATTGGTACCAGAAGATGTCGTTTGATTACCAATTGCAACACTGGAACTTCCACCCGCAGAAGCCGAATTCCCTATTGCATTGGCATTTGTAGAAGCTGAAGCTAAAGTTCCGATCGCATTCGAATTCGATCCAAAGGCATTCGCTCCTTTACCGATTGCATTTGCATTGGTCCCTGTTGCCTGAACTGCATCACCAATCGCTACACTAGATGGCCCCCCTGCCAATGCTGATGCACCTAATGCAAGGCTTTTATCACCCACAGCCATATTGGCGCCATTTTGTAAAGCGGTTAAAAATTGTGTTACTTGGTCTGGAGAAACAGCCACTCCATTAATTTCAGAGATTGTACTGGTATCCGTACCTGTTGCCGTGACAGGAATGCCATTAATTGCAATAATTTGAGTATTTGAAACATTATAAGTTGGTGTCAGTGTACGTGCCTGACCACCATTACCAATAGAGGTTGAATTGGTGCCTAAAGCACCCGTTTCTTTACCAAAAGCAATAGAATTGTCATTAAGTGCATTTGCTGTATCACCGACTGCAATACTGTTCAATCCTGCTGCATTGGAGAAATGCCCAACTGCAATCGAGGAGTCACCAATTGATTTTGCAATAGGACCAATGGCAACAGAATTCAGCCCTGTCGCCTCTGAATCAGCTAAGGTGGAATTACTATGAAAATATTTTATACCCTGCCCACTCTGAAACAGTAAATCATTAATTTGCCCACCTGTAACAGCATCACTTGAACCCGCTGCGATATCCCCATCTGCAATATTAGTCAGCTTATCTCCACCAAGATCCAAACCATTTGCTGTACTAGACACAGTGGTATTATTGGTTGTATTCCCAATTTTTACCGTATTAAATTCAGGGTTATCGACCGTTGCAATTGAAATACTGGTGCCTGTATTAGTCACAGCAATATTCTTTCCATTCACAAAATTCACGGTATCAGATGATTTGATAGCGGTTGCACCACCACCATTCGTTTGCAAACTCCACGTTTGATCTTTTAGCGCATTCAAATCTGCTGTGGATGCTTTGGTGGCCAAACCTGTTGAGGCATCATTCACTTGATTATTCAGAGTATTTAAATTGTTTTGAGTTTGAAGTAAATCTGATTGAGCAGCCTTAGTGGCTAATCCAGTACTTGCATCATTGACTTGATTATTTAAGGTATCAAAATCTGTTTGAGATACCTTGGTTGCTAAACCTGTTGAGCTATTATTGACTTGATCATCTAATGTCGTTAGATCGTTCTGCGTTTGTGTTAATTCACTACCCACTGTTGATAATGACACTCCATTTGCAACAACGTCTCCTGTAGAAGTTAAAGTGCCTGTCAGGATAGTATCTCCAACTACCGATAAATTGCCATTAATGTTCAAATCATCATTAATATCTTGTGCTAATGCAACACCAGAACTCAACAGTGACAAGATTAAGACAGAGTTTTTAATAGTTTTATTTGTTGAAGATTTTTTCTTACCCTTTGAATTTTCAGAAACTACAATCCAAGTTCACAAAATACTACTCCACACCAACTTATACACTTTATTCATGTTTTTACCTATATTTATAAAACGTTTTTGATTTATTAGAACAAGCAATTTTTTAGAGTTAATAAAATTTACAATTTCTTCACATTTTTCTGTAGTGTCTACCAAACGATACACTTTAACAACAAATAAACAATAATCACAACAACACTAAATCAATAAAAAATATTAAATATCAATAACTTAATCAATATTTTTAATAGAAAAACAAAAAC